>CAZMFY010000226.1:0-4265 GCA_964565635.1 uncultured Oscillospiraceae bacterium | reverse complement strand
CTTGGCGATGGAGACCACCAGCCGCAGGTTGGCCTCGGCCAGCTGCTGCTTGGCGGTTTCGTCCCCTTCCTCCAGCCGCCGGGCCAGGTCGATTTCCTGATCCGCGGTCAGCAGGGGCACCTTGCCGATCTCCTTCAGATACATACGGACCGGATCGTCGATGGCGATTCCTTCCGGCACGGAGAGATCCAGCTGCTCCTCCATGGAGACTTCATTCAGCCCCGAGACGGCGGAGGAGGCGGCGGCCTGCTCCGCGGCGATCTCGTCGGGCTCGGGCAGATCCGCCTCATCGTTCACCACGGAAATCCCGTAGGCTTCCAGGGTCTCCAGAATCTTATCCAGCTGTTCCGGCTCCATTTCGGCTTCGGACAGACGATCCATTACCTCCTTGGAGGTCAGGACGCCCTTCTTTTTCCCGTACTCATAGAGCTCGTCCAGCCGGCTCTGTTTATTTTCAGCGTTTTCCTGTGCCACAGCAGATCTCATCCTTTCTCTCCATCGGCCGCGCTTCCCTCGTCCATCCGGGCGACGCGAAACGGAACGAAACCCGGTCAGCCGTTCGCGCCGCGCAGGGCGGCGGACACCTTCTGATACTCCTCCAGCAGGGCCTTCCGTTCGTCATCCCTGTTACAATTCGGCATCAGCGCTTCAATTTCCTTCAATCTTTTTTCATATCTGCCCCGCCGGATGGCGGAAACGCTCTGCTGCGCCATGACGATCATCTCGTCCGTTCCGGTGGACTGGGGCGGCATGAGTAGCCGGGTGATCCGGGATCGGGTTTCCGCGTCCTCGGCCTGCTCGATCAGGGAAGCGGGGGACGCCCCTGCCTTCAGCTGCCGGTAAAGATCCCGCAGCTCCGGATCCGAGAAATCCTCCTCCTGGGCCAGCCCGTCCGGCAGATGGCCGGTGGCCGTAATCCCCAGCAGCACTTCCTCCGCCCGGAGAATCTTCCGGTCCGCCTCCGTCAGGGGCTTTTTATCCGGCCCGGAGACCGCCGCTTCCTCCACTCCGACGGCGGACAGGGGATCCACCCGCTTTTCCCGGGCCTGATCCCGCCGGGCCCAGGGATTGTTTTCCGCCTCCTGCTTCAGCCGGATCTCATCCCGGACCTGGGCTTCGATGACATCCCGGCCGAAGCCGGTCTGCAGCGCCAGATCCCGGATATATCCGTCCCGGGCCAGGGGATCCAGCCCCGCGAAGATCTCCACCGCCCGGCGGGCGTATTCCACCTTGCCCTCCCGGGTGGACAGATCCGATTCGTCCTTCAGCCGGAGGATCCGATAGGCCTCCGGCGTAAACACCCGGAGGGCCGCAAACCCTTCGGGGCCTTCCTTCCGGATGAAATCGTCCGGATCCATGCCCGCGGGAAAATCCAGCACCCGGCAGGGAATACCCGCCTCCCGGAAAATATCCAGCCCCTTGAGAATCGCCTTCTGGCCGGCGGCATCCCCGTCATAGGCCAGGTGGATTACCGGGGCGAAACGCTTCAGCAGCTGGGCCTGCTCCGGGGTGAGGGCGGTGCCCAGGGTGGCGCAGACCCCGCGGATGCCGAACTGGGTCAGGCTGACCACGTCCAGATTGCCCTCCACCAGAATGACCCGGTCCAGATGCCGTTCCTTTTTCAGCAGGTTCGCGCCGAAAACATTTTTCCGCTTGTTGAACACGGGAGTATCGGAGGTATTCAGATACTTCCTTTCCCCGCCCTTTTCCAGAATCCGGCCGGAGAAGGCGATCACGTCCCCGAACTGATTGATGACGGGAAACATGACCCGGTTCCGAAAGACGTCATAGACCCGGCGGGGCCGGGCGGGGGTATCCTCCGTGGCCGGCTCGGCCTCCCGGACGTTCACCAGATTGACCGAAACCAGCTCCTCCTCCGAATAGCCCAGGGAGGTGAGATGCTTCAGCAGACTGTCCCACCGGTCCGGCGCGGCCCCCAGGCCGAACCGCCGGATCACCGAATCGCTGAGCCCCCGGCCCCGCAGATATTCCAGCGCCGGGGCCCCCGCGGGGGTAAAGAGGGTTTCATGGAAAAACCGGGCCGCCTCCTTGTTGGCGGAGAGAAGCCGCTCCCGGCGGGCGCGGCGGGCCTCATAATCCGCCTCGTCCACCATTTCGGGCAGGGGCATATGCGCCCGATCCGCCAGCAGCCGCACGGATTCCCCGAAGGAAAGATGCTCCATTTCCTGGATAAAGGTGAAAACCGTCCCGCCGGCCTTGCAGCCGAAGCAGTAATACATCTGCGCCTCCGAATCCACGGAGAAGGAGGCAGTCTTCTCCCCGTGAAAGGGACAGAGCCCCCAATACCGCTTCCCGTTCTTTTTCAGGGAAACGTATCCGGAAACCACCTGCACCAGATCGCTCCGGGATCGGAGCTCATCGAGAAAGGCAGGGGGATAGCGCGTCGACATAAAAACCTCCTTGGCCGGCCGGAATCAGGCGTACTCTGTCAATAATACTACACGCCGCCCCGAAAATCCTGCCTCGGATCCGCGGCCGCCCTCCGATTTCCGGTTGCGCCGGGGAAAAATGTGTGGTATACTCCCTCTGTCGGCCGGAGTGGCGGAATGGCAGACGCCGCGGATTCAAAATCCGTTGCCCTCAAAAGCGTGCGGGTTCAAGTCCCGCCTTCGGCACGCCAAGGTCCCTGCAGGAAATTCGTTTGCAGGGGCTTTTTTTCACCGGCGGATTTTCCCGGCGCCGGAGCGAAAAGAATCAGGGACACCGGAGCGAAAAGAATCAGGGATGCATATTGCCAAAAAATACAATGAATGATAATATAATTGAATGCAGAAGGAGGGGAAAACATTGGACAGTTTCCTGGGGAACAGGACGGTTCTGTGCTGCCTGGTTGCCTGGTTTTCGGCGCAGCTCGCCAAATATCTGATTGACGGAATCCGGCATAACGGGTGGGATCCGAGAAGACTCCTTTTCGGATCCGGCGGAATGCCTTCCTCTCATACGGCTTTCGTGGTCGCGCTGACGACCATGGCCGGGTTTATCGACGGCTTTGATTCCCTGAGCTTCGCGATCTGCTTTGTGCTTTCCTTTGTCGTCATGACGGACGCCATCGGGGTCCGGCGGGAAACCGGGCGGCAGGGAAGCTATATCAATCTGCTGATGGACTGGTTTACCATGGAGCATGATAACGCGGAGGAAAGCAAGGATCTGAAGGAGCGGATGGGCCATTCCCCGCTGGAGGTCCTGGTGGGCGTGCTCTGGGGCATCGGCTGCGCGCTGCTTTTCCGGTAATTCCGGCCGGGGCGAACGGAGGAAGATGGAGCGGAAGTGAAAAAGAAAGGGTACGCGCTGGTTCTGCTGCTGGTTTTTCTGACGGGGCTGCTGTGCGGATGCGCCGCCGAGGAAAAGAAACGGTATCAGACGGTGTTTCTGGATCTGTTTGATACGGTGACCACCGTGCTGGGCTACGAAGCCTCGGAGGAAGCCTTCCGGGAGCGGACCGGGGAAATCTATCAGGCGCTGGCGGAATACGACCGGCTGTATGATATTTATCAGGAATATCCCGGGATGACGAACCTGTGCACGGTGAACAGGCACCCGGGGGAGCCGGTGACGGTGGACCGGCGGATCATCGATCTGCTGCTTTTCGCCGAACAGGTATACGGCTTTTCCGGCGGACGGACGGACGCGGGCTTCGGGGCGGTGCTGCGGCTGTGGCACGAGGCCCGGGAGGCGGCCGAGGCCAATCCGGATCAGGCCGCCCTGCCGGAGGCGGATGCCCTGAGGGAGGCGGCCGCCCATACGGGTTCCGACCGGATCGCCGTGGATCAGGAGGCCTGCACGGTCACGATCCTGGATCCGGAAGCGAGCCTGGACGTGGGGGCGCTGGCCAAGGGCTACGCGGTTCAGAAGATCTGCGAAATGCTGCCGGAGGGATATCTGATCTCCGCCGGCGGGAACGTGGCCGCCACGGGGGCGAAGCCGGACGGAAGCGGCTGGACGATCGGCATTCAGGATCCGGACAACCCCTCGGGATATGTAAAAAAGGTCCGGCTGGACAAGGGCGCCGTGGTCACCAGCGGAGACTATATGCGGTATTATACGGTGGACGGCGTCCGGTATCATCATATCATCGATCCGGAGACGCTGATGCCCGGAAACAGATGGCGGTCGGTGACGATCATCCTGCCGGATTCCGGGCTGGCGGATGCAATGAGCACCACCGTCTTCCTGATGGACCGGGAAGAGGGAGCCGCCCTGGCGGAGAAAATGGGCGCCGGAGTCATGTGGATTCCCCCGGAGGG
>CAZMFY010000225.1:0-4268 GCA_964565635.1 uncultured Oscillospiraceae bacterium | reverse complement strand
ATCAAGATTACTGAAAAAATATTAATATAAAAATTTTAATATAACATCAAATTATTTATTTAACTTTAAGCGAGAAATATTATGTCTGATATAATGAGTAATGAACAAATATTTGAAAATTGTACCGAAATTTTATCTCAAATAATTAACGATACAAGTGTACCAAGAAATATTAGAAAAGCCGCTGAAGACTCAACAGCTCTTTTAGCAAAAGAAGGGGACGAACCAACAATTAAAGCAAGTACTGTAATATCCATTTTGGATGATATAAGTAATGATCCAAACATCCCAATTCATGCAAGAATTCTCATATGGAACATATTAAGTGAATTGGAAGCAGTTAAAGATTAAGTACGTGTGTAATATATTGAGTTTTAGCTATGCCTTCTATATATTCGCATAGAAGTGTAGCTTCATCAATATTTTTACCAACAGTAATCACCCCATGGTCTTTAAGTAAGACACAATCCTCATTTTTTAATGTATCACTTGCATGTTTAGCTAATTTTTTACTACCTGGAGTAAAGTATTCAACTTCTGCAATATATTCACCTGTTATTTCACCAAAACCTTCCTGTTGATATAAATGTTTATTACTAAATGCAAAACCTGTAGCATATGGTGAATGAACATGAATAACACTTTTCACATCAGCCCTATTTATATAAACGCCAATATGTAAATTAGTTTCCATAGAAGGAACTTTATTATTAACTGATTCATAACTTAAATCATCTATTTTAACTTTAATAATATCATCATATGATAAACTTTTAAAATCAGTTCCTGAAGCAGTAATATAAATATATTTGCCAGTATCGTCTATAATACTAATATTACCTGCTTTGCCTATTATCATTCCTTTATCATAAATATGATGGGAAGTTTTAACTATTTTATCAATAATATTATTATCCATATAATTTCACTCCATAATTAATTGACAGTAAAATCTAACAATTGCATTGTCCCATGACTAATGACTGGAACTTTACCATAAGTTGGCACAATATTATATATCTTTTGGAATTCGGTCTGTTCCTGGAAGGTTCCAGAATTTAGCATATGAACCCCTTTATATTTTACATGAGAATTAATATGCACATGTCCTGTATGTAAAATATCAGGAACTTCATCCATAACCATATAATCCTCAAATTCACTGGCAAGAGGTGTTCTTTCACCATAAATAGGTGCTAAATGACGTTTCTCTAATAATAATTTCATCATTTTATCAGTATCAGCATGAGTATAACCATTTAATGCCATTACAACATCATCAAAACTTCTTCCATGATAAATTTGCACATTAATATTATCTAATTTAATCATTGAAGGATTACTTACCATTTCAACATTCTTTTGTTTACATAATTCTTTAGCATATTTCTCCGTTAAAGCAGGCTGCGGTTCAGCAAGTCTTGTAGCATCATGGTTTCCAGGAGATATGAAAATTGGAATATCTGTTACGTCTCCAAGTAATCTTGCAGCTTCTTCATATTGTTCATATATATCCTTAATTTTAAGTTCTTTTTCCTGATTAGGATATACACCAATACCATCAACAAGATCTCCTCCAATAATTAAATATTTAACATCATTTGCAAGATCTTGCTGCTGTTCATTACCATAATTACCATTTAACCATTTAATGAAATTATTGAATGATTGTTCATTAAACTGTTTACTACCAATATGAACATCCGAAATAAATACTGCAGAAAAATCCATAGGCTTATCAACAATTCTTCTTTGAATACTAGGATGTGCAATCTCATCTGCCCGGATTAAATTACCATTACTACTACCAGTTATTCCTATAACTTCATCTTTAACAATAGTCATACTATCCTGGAAAGCATTTTCATTATCCTTTAATATAATAACACTTCCAGAACCTGTTTTATCTTCTATTTCGATAATTCTATGACCATTTTTCGTATTATGTATCTCATTTACAATACCAATTACATGAAGATTATCTATTGTTGTTTGTGTATTTTTCATATCATCTACTTTGTTAAATTCAGGATTTTCTTGTATTATTTTCTTCAGTTTATCAAAACGGTTATTGAAATATTTGTTTAAATCTTTAATATCTCCATCAGTATATGATTTATTTGTAACATCCATTGTTATTTCATAAGGCGTCTCTTGATTTTCACGTATCTGTCTTGTTTTAGGATTTTCTTTAATTGCTTCATGTATACGTTTTCTCTCTTGTTCCTGATATTCTCTAATAGTACTTGTGGTAATAATAAATTGATTATCACCATATTTTATTAGATAATACTTCTACTACTGCTTCTTGGAATGATGCACAAACATCTTCTACTACTATTTCTTCATTTTTCATTTTCTTAGCATTTAAATAATTTAAAACTGCTGATTTTAATCCACTGAAACTAAAGTCATATCCTTCATCTAGATAAGCTCTTGGGAAATCTATAGCGTTTTTATTACCTTGCTTAGCTAATCTATCTACTATCGGTCCACCTGGATATCCTAAATTCATAGCTCTAGCTATTTTATCAAATGCCTCACCAGATGCATCATCTCTAGTTCTACCTAAGATTTCATACTCACCATAATCTTTTACTTCTACTAAATGAGTATGCCCTCCAGAAACAACTAATGTTATAAATGGTGGTTTTAAATCTTTGTGTTCAATATAGTTTGCACTTATGTGACCTTCTATATGATGAACTCCTACTAATGGTTTATTAAGTGCAAAAGCTAATGTCTTTCCATATGATAATCCAACTAATAATGCACCTACTAATCCTGGTCCATATGTAACTGCTATATGGTCTACATCATTTAACTCAATATTTGCAGTTTCTAATGCTTCTTGTAGTACTCCATCTATATTCTCTATATGCTTTCTAGATGCAACTTCTGGTACTACTCCACCAAATTTTTTATGTAAATCCATTTGCGTATTAATTACATTTGCTAATACTTCTCTACCATTTTTTAAAACTGCTACTGCTGTTTCATCACAACTACTTTCTATAGCTAATGTTATTATATCCTTCATATTTCCACCGCCTTTACGTCATTCCACATTATCATAGCATCTTCTTTATTGTTACTATAGTATTCTTTTCTAATTCCAGCTAATTTAAATCCATATTTTTTGTATAAATTTTGAGCTACTATATTAGATACTCTAACCTCTAAAGTCATAGATACTATATTACTTTCTTTACAAAGTTTAACTAAACTTTGTATTAATTTATCTCCGATTTTTTGTCCTCTATAATCCTCATGTACTGCAACATTTGTAATATGTCCTTCATCCATTACAAACCATATACCAACATATCCAACAACTTTATCACCAATCTTAGCTACTAAATATCTTGCTACATCATTAGTAAGTTCTTTTTTAAAGGCATCTTTAGACCAATAATCTTCAAAACAATTTTTCTCGACTTCAAAAACTCCATCAATATCTTTTGATGTCATTTTTTCAATTACTATATTATTTTCCATCCTTTAACCTCTTCATTTTTTCATCATATTGTACTTCTGCTTGAGATTTTCTAATGTATACAGGATTTATAGTATAGCAGTCATAAACATCTATGTTTTGATTATATTTGTTCATAGCGATTGTACATAAACTACTTGCTTTATTTACATTATGAGATGGAGCTGGTAGATAAATATTTTGTATTTCTTTTATTTTATCTTCATATTTATATACTGCTTCTCCAACTAATATCCATTCTTCATTGCTAGATTTTAATTCTTCTAATAATTCATCTATTTCTACTACATCTACCGATTTAATCTCTACTAATTTATTATTTTCAAATTTATATTGTCCCATATATACTTGAGTTCTCTGTGCATCTAATATTGAACATATTTTTTTATCACTTAAATCCATATTTCCTGCTAATAATTCTAATGAATTAACACCTACTATAGGTAAATTATTTACATGAGATAAAGCTTTAGCAGTTGCCATTCCTATTCTTAATCCTGTAAATGAACCAGGACCTTGGCAAATTGCTATCATATCCATATCATTTACATTTATTTCACTTATTTTTAACATATTCTCTATCATAGGCATAAGCTTTTGAGAATGTGTAGTTTTTGTATTTACAGTATACTCACATATTAATTTATTATCTTCGATTACAGCTATACTTGTTGCATTAGAAGATGTATCTATTCCTAGAACCTTCATTATTTTATCAACTCCTCAACGATTTTTTCGTACTTTTGTCCAACCGGATTTAGTGTCATTTCTC
>CAZMFY010000224.1:0-4269 GCA_964565635.1 uncultured Oscillospiraceae bacterium | reverse complement strand
CCTCATCGGCGCACGGTTGTATCGCGAAAATGAGTATATGCCGCAGGACGGCAACTGGGGAACCTACTTCGTAGGACCGGTGGCCACCATCGGCGCGGACAATATCATGCTGCGCACAACCGCCACCGACCTGATCGTCGAGGACGGTAAGGTGACCGGCGTGAAGGCCGTGAAGTTTGACGGCACCGAAGTGACCGCGCACGCCACCAAGGGCGTCGTGCTGGCCACCGGCGGTTATGCGGCCAACATCGGAAAGGTGCTGGAGAACAACATCTATTGGGATACTGCTTATCTGACCCCTTCCACCAAAACCACCAACCGCAGCTCCCTGCAGGGCGACGGCATCACCATGGCTGAACAGGTCGGCGCTGCCACGACGGGCCTGGGCTTCACCCAGCTGATGCCCATCTCCTGGGTGGACAACGGCAATCTGGCCTTCGGCAGCGGCACGTATGCCTGCTGGCTCAGCCCCATCACCGGCGAGCGCTTTGTGGATGAAGGCTCTGAGCGGGATGTGCTGTCCCTGGCTGAATTCCGCAACGGCATGGAACTGAACGGAGTTCCCGGCGTGTTCATTGAATTCTTCCGGGCTGATCAGTACATTCCCGGACCGCCCACCGCGCAGCTGAAGCTGGACGAATATGCGGGCCGTTACTACAAGATCAACTGCAACGAGGAAGAGCTGAGCAAGCTGCTGGAGAAGCCTGAGTTCGCGAATGTGAAGGTGGATGCCGCGACCCTGCTGGCTAACCTGAAGGCCTATGACATGGCGGCCATCGAAAAAGCCAACACCGGTTCCGCCGACTTTGGCAAGGTTGGCAAAAAGATTGTCGACTATCCCATCGGCAACACCGAGAAGGGCGAAGACGGCAAGTATCTGCCCGAAACCTACGATCTGGACAACACGGTTGTGTTTGTCCGTCTGATGGCGCCCTCTACCCATCACACCATGGGCGGCCTGGTGGTCGATACGGACCGGCATGTGCTGAATACCGAGGGCGAAGTGATCCCCGGCCTGTACGCGGCGGGTGAGGTCACCGGCGGTATCCATGGCGGCAACCGCCTGGGCGGCAATGCCATCGTGGAGATCCTGGTCTCCGGCCGGACCGCGGCCCAGACGATTCAGGAAGACAATCCCTGACGGTTTCGGGAGCTCCTGGTCAATCCAAACCCCATGCGGGGCTGTCCTTCGGGACGGCCCCGTATTTTTATCCCTCCGGTTGACGAAAACGGCGGTTTCCCTGTATAATAGGATGATAAAAATGAATGGCTGCTGGGAACAAAACCGACCGGAAGACGGAGGAAAACATGGATAAATGGGATCACCGTTTTATGAAGATGACCTATACGATTGCAGAATGGTCCAGCTGCTTCCGGAAGGGCCGGAGCATCGGCTGCGTCATCGTGCGGGACAAGCGGATCATGACCACTGGATACAACGGCGCCCCGGCGGGAATTAAAACCTGCAAGGAAAAGGGAGAATGCCTGCGGGACAAGCTGGGGATCGCCAGCGGGACCCGGATGGAGACCTGCTATGCGGTGCACGCGGAGCAGAACGCCATCGTGCAGGCGGCCAAGCTGGGGGTCTCCATCGACGGCGCCACCCTGTACTGCACCCATCAGCCCTGCAGTATGTGCTGCAAGATGATCATCAACAGCGGGATCCGCCGGGTGGTCTACCGGGAAGGATATCCGGATCCTTTCACGCTGGAGCTGTTTGACGAGGCGGGGATCCTGCTGGAGAAGTTCGAAGGGGAAATCTGAGGAGCCCCCCTGGCCTGGAAGTTCAATTTCACGGCGGACTTTCACGGGCTGATTGTGCCGGGGCCGCACCGGCATGAGGATGAGCATGAAATATCATATCGATACCATTCCGCTGTGGGACGCGGCAAAGACAGAGGGCGAATGCCTGATGTGCGCCCTGGAGCGGCGGATGGAGCTGAGCGAAACGGAGCGGTATCTGGGAGCCTCCGTGATGGAACCGGACGTGCGCATTCAGGTCAACAGGAAAGGCTTCTGCCGGAAGCATCACGCCATGCTCTTCGGCATGAGCAACCGGCTGGGCCACGCGTTGATGCTGGAAAGCCATATGATTGAAAACCGGGAGCGGCTGGATAAAGTCTGGAAAACAATCGAAAAGGCCGGGGAACAGCTGGAAAGCGCTTCCGTCGGGGACCGGCTCAGCGGCAGGACGAAGGCGGCCAGAGACGCGGTCGTCCAGGAAGCGAAGGGCATCCGGGAAATGACGGAGACCTGCGTTCTGTGCGACACGCTGAAGGATCATATGACCCGCTATCTGCACACCTTCTTCCACCTGTACCGGCAGGACGGGGAATTCCGGAAGAAATTCCAGGAGAGCAAGGGGCTGTGCATTCCGCATACGGGGCAGCTGCTGGAAGTGGCCGCGGAGGAGCTGAGCGCGAAGGAGCTGGGCGCTTTTGCCAGGGTCCTGGCCCGGACAGAGCGGGAGAATCTGGACCGGATTCAGGAGGAGATCAGCTGGTTCATCAAGAAGTTTGATTACCGATACGAAAAGGAAGACTGGAAAGGCAGCCAGGACGCGGTAGAGCGGACGGTCAACAAAACCCGGGGCTGGTGCGTCGGGAAAGAGCCATATCCGGAAAAGTAATCGGGAAACATCGGCGGGAAACGCCGGGAAAGCGCTGCGGAGGAACAGAGCGATGACGATGGAAGAAGTCAGGGAGATTCTGGAAGCAAAGGTGCTCATCGGCGGGGACCGGATGGAGGAACCGGTGGAAACGGCCTGCGGTTCGGATCTGATGAGCGACGTACTGGCGTTTGTCAAGGATAAGACGGTCCTGATTACCGGGCTGATCAATCCGCATGTGGTGCGGACCAGCGAGATGCTGGATATCACCTGCATCGTTTTTTCCCGGGGAAAGATGCCCAGCCAGGAGATTCTGGAGGAGGCGGAGGAATGCGGCATCACCGTGATGAGCACGGAGATGACCACCTATACCGCCTGCGGCGAACTGTATCTGCATGGGCTGCCGGGGACGAAAAAGCGTGCTGGCGTGGAAGGGGCGTAACAGAATGGCTGTATTGATGGAGAAAAAGTTCGACGTGGCATCCGGCGCGTATGAAACGGCGGGGGAGGCGTCCACCACTATCAAGCGGACGCTGAAGCAGCTGGGGGTCAGCGCGGAGGTACTTCGCCATGTGAGCGTTGCCTGCTACGAGGTGGAGCTGAACCTGGTGATTCACTCCCAGGGCGGAACTTTGACGCTGCTGGTTGAGCCGGAAAAGGTGACATTGATTTCCGAAGACGTGGGCCCGGGCATTCCGGATATCGAAAAGGCCATGACGGAAGGGTTTTCCACGGCGAACGCGGAGGCCAGAACCCTGGGCTTCGGCGCAGGCATGGGCCTGCCCAACATGAAGCGGAACGCTACGGAGTTTGATATTCAAAGCGAAGTCGGAAAGGGTACCCGGATTACCATGGGCTTCGCGCTGAAGGGGTAAGGAGCCATGGAGCAGAAACGATTTCATTCCGTTCGGCTTGAACGGGAAAAATGCCGGGCCTGCACAAACTGCCTGAAACGATGCCCCACAGAGGCGATTCGGGTCCGGGGCGGAAGCGCCCATATTATCGATGAACGCTGCATTGACTGTGGGGAATGCATCCGGGTCTGTGAATATCACGCAAAAGTGGCGGTCACGGATCCCCTGAGCGCGATCGAGAACTGGAAGTACAAGATTGCCCTGCCGGCCCCCAGCCTGTACGGGCAGTTTAAGAATCTGACCAGCATCAGCCAGCTGCTGGAGGCGCTGAAGGCCATCGGGTTTGACGATGTGTTCGAGGTGGCCAGAGGAGCGGACGTGGTCAGCCAGGCGATTCGGAAACGGCTGCAGAATCCTGATTTGCCCCGGCCGGTGATTTCCTCCGCGTGCCCGGCCATCGTCCGGCTGATTCAGGTGCGCTTTCCGGATCTGATCGACCATATTATCGATCTGCGGCAGCCCATGGAAGTGGCGGCCATGATCGCCAAAAAAGAGTTCTCGCGGAAGCATCAGGTACCCGAGGAGGAAATCGGATGTTTTTTCCTGACCCCCTGTCCGGCGAAGGTGACGGCGATCCGGAATCCCATCGGGCATGAGAAGAGCGCGGTGGACGGCGCCATCAGCGTCATGGAGATATACGGACCCCTGAGCGCCGCGATCCGGAAGGCCAGCGGGGAAGAAAAGCTGCAGACCTCCTCGGATTTCGGCGTAGGCTGGGCCCGAAGCGGCGGAGAATGCGATGCGGTG
>CAZMFY010000223.1:0-4277 GCA_964565635.1 uncultured Oscillospiraceae bacterium | reverse complement strand
CATAGAAGCGCATCAGCAGATTGATCAGGGTGGTTTTCCCGCAGCCGGTGGGGCCCACGATGGCGATCCGCTGGCCAGGGGCGGCATGGAGGGACAGATGCTCGATCAGAGGACGGGCGGGATCATAGGAGAAGGAGACATCCTTCATGACAAAGTCCCCGGCGAAGGAGGCGGGCTCCAGGGGATACTCCGGATCCGGAGTCATGGGAGGCTCGTCCATCAGTTCAAAGATCCGGCCCGCGCAGGCCAGTGCGTTTTCCAGCTCCGTCACCACGCCGGAGATCTCATTGAAGGGCTTGGTATACTGATTCGCGTAGGACAGGAAGGAAATCAGGGTTCCCACCGTCAGCCCGCCGGAGAGGACGGTCATACCGCCGAAGAGGGCGACCGCCGCATAGACCAGGGCGTTGACGAACCGGGTCAGCGGATTGACCAGAGAGGAATAGAAGGTGGCCTTCAGAGAGCAGTCCCGCAGGCGGCCGTTAATCTCGTCATACTGGGAGACGGTGGCCGCTTCATGGGAGAAAGCCCGGATCAGCTTCAGATCGCCTACCGCCTCATTCAGCAGGGCGGTCTGCTCGCCCCGGGTGACCGACTGGAGACGGAACATCTGGTAGGTATGATTGGCGATAAACCGGGCCACGAACAGGGAAACCGGGGTCAGCACCACCACCACCAGGGTAATGAGCGGGGAGAGGGTCAGCATAAAGACCAGGGTGCCCAGGATGGTGACGAGGCCTGTGAACAGCTGGGTAAATCCCAGCAGCAGCCCGTCGGCGAAGGTGTCCACGTCCGCGATCATCCGGGAAAGAATATCCCCCACGGAATGGCCGTCCAGATATTTCAGGGGCAGAACATGCAGGTGCGCGAAGGCGTCCTCCCGCAGGGACCGGACCGTATGATAGGTGACCCGGTTATTCAGCACGCCGCAGAACCACTGGAGGGCGGCGGTCAGGGCGGCGCAGAGCCCGATGCGCAGCAGCAGGGGCAGCAGCCTGTCGAAATTCACCCGGCCGGCGCCGACCATGCTGTCCACGGCCCGGCCCACCAGGATGGGAATATACAGGGTCAGGGCCACGGAGATCAGGGTCAGCAGCAGATTCAGCAGGATGATGCCGGACTGGGGACGGATATACCGGAGAACCCGGCGCAGGGTATCCCTTTCGAAGGAATGCTTTTGCTCAGCCATTCGCGGATTCCTCCTTTCCGGAGGAGGCTTCGTGAATCTCCCGATAGACCTCACAGGAGGCCAGCAGCTCCTCATGGGTTCCCCGGCCAACGCAGAGCCCGTCCTCCAGCACCAGGATCTGATCCGCGAAGCGGACGGAGGAGGTGCGCTGGGAGACGATCAAGGTCAGCGGAGGATTTTTCATCCCTCGCAGGGCCCGGCGCAGCGCCGCGTCCGTGGCGTAATCCAGGGCGGAGGCGCTGTCATCCAGAATCAGGATGGCGGGCCTGCGCACCAGGGCCCGGGCGATGGTCAGCCGCTGCCGCTGGCCGCCGGAGAAGTTCTTGCCGCCCTGCTGCACCGGCTCATCCAGCCCCAGGGGCTTCCCCCGGACCACCTCCGCGCCCTGGGCGATCTCCAGGGCTTCCCACAGATCCTGATCCGTGGCCTCCGGATTGCCCCACAGCAGGTTGGAACGGATGGTCCCCTGGAACAGCATGGCACGCTGGGGCACGACGCCGATGGCGCTTCGGAGGGAAGATATGGTCAGGGACTGAATGGGAGTATCGCCAAAGAGGATTTCCCCTTCCGTATGATCATAGAACCGGGGAATCAGGTTTACCAGGGTGGATTTCCCGGAACCGGTTCCGCCGATGATGCCCACGGTCTGTCCCGGGAAGGCCGTAAAGGAAATGTGCTCCAGGGCGGCATCGCCGGAGGCGTTATAGGCAATGCTCACGTCCCGGAAGGTCAGGCTCCGGAGGTCAGCCGGAGAGAGAGAACGGGTCCCGTCCTTCTGCGCGGGATGAATGGCCAGAATATCGGAGACCCGGGAGGCGCAGGCGGCGGACTTGGTCAGGGTGACGATCAGATTCGCCAGCTTGACCAGCTCCACCAGAATCTGGGACATATAGTTATACAGGGCCACCACCTGCCCCTGGGTCAGGCTGCCCGCTTCCACCCGCAGGGCGCCGGAGCGGAGCAGCAGCACCACGGCCAGATTCAGCACCACGAAGGTCAGCGGATTCAGCGCGGCCGTAAACCGGCCTACGCGCAGCTGCGCTCTGGTCAGCAGCTGATTCAGCCGGGTAAACCGATCCGATTCCGACCCTTCCCGGCGGAAGGCCCGGATCACCCGGACGCCGGACAGATTTTCCCGGGTTACGGCGGAGACCGCGTCCGTATCTGTCCGAACCCGCTGCTGCATGGGCATGGTCCCCAGAATAATGCCGAAGACGATCAGGAAGAGCACCGCGATGACCGCCACGAAAATCAGGGCCAGCCTGGCGTCGATGGTGAAGGCCATGATCATGGCGCCGAAGACCACGAAGGGGGAGCGCAGCAGGAGCCGCAGCCCCAGGTTCACCCCGCTCTGCACCTGATTGATGTCTCCGGTCAGGCGGGTCACCAGCGTGGCGGAACCCAGCTGGTCCAGATCCGCGTAGGAGAGGGTATGGATATGGGAGAAAACCGCATGGCGCAGCGACGTGGAAAAGCCGATGGCGGCTCTGGCGGCAAAATACTGGGCGGTGACGGAGGCGGCCAGGCCGATCAGGGCCAGCAGCGCCAGCAGCAGCCCGCAGCGGTATATTCCACCGGGGGATCCGGCGGGAATCGCCTCGTCTACCAGCCGGGCGATGATCAGCGGGACGATCAGCTCAAAAAGGGCCTCCAGCAGCTTAAACAGGGGGCCCAGAATACATTCCTTCCGATAGGGCTTCATCCAGGGAAGCAGTCTTTTCATCTGTCACACTCCGTTCCGACCGATGCTCCGGGCGATATATTCCCAAACCCGGAAACCGGCTTGAGCCCAAAACCCCGGACCATGCGCCGTTCATTCCGGGAACGGATTCCGACCGTTCATCCCGGTGAACCCGCCGTCCATTCCGGGAACGGGTTTTCAACCGATTATCCCGGCCATTGTACCATAAAAACAGGGAATAGAACAGAAAATAACAGAATTCTTTGACTGTACAGATCGGGCAAAATGTGGTTTAATAACAATAAGGTTTTCCAATGATGAAATGGACAGGAGGAAACACATATGAAAGCTTTTCTGGATCGGGATTTTCTGCTGAATACGGACGCGGCGAAAACGCTGTTCCACGAGGCGGCGGAGAGCTGCCCCATCATCGACTATCACTGCCATCTGAGCCCCCGGGAGATCTATGAGGATATCCGGTATGACAACATTACCCAGGTCTGGCTGGGCGGCGACCATTATAAGTGGCGGCTGATGCGCTCCGCCGGCGTGCCGGAGAAGTATATCACCGGGGATGCCGAAGACTACGAGAAGTTTGAGAAATACGCGGAAGTGGTCAGCAAGGGCATCGGCAACCCGCTGCATCACTGGAGCCATCTGGAGCTGCGCCGGTTCTTCGGCTATGAGGGCGTGCTGAACAAGGCGACGGCGCCGGAGGTCTGGAAGATCGCCAATGAAAAGCTGCAGAGCGAAGGCTATACCAGCCGGGGCCTGATCCGGATGAGCAACGTGGATACCATCTGCACCACCGACGACCCGGTGGACAGTCTGGAATGGCACGAGAAGCTGGACGCGGACAAGACCTTCGAGGTCACCGTGCTGCCCGCCTGGCGGCCGGATAAGGCCATGAATCTGGAGAAGGCCACCTGGCCGGAATACCTGGCCCAGCTGGAAAAAGCGGCGGGAATGAAGATCGCTTCCTTCGCGGATCTGAAGGCGGCCCTCCATGCCCGGCTAGATTTCTTCGCCGCCCATGGGTGCACCCTGAGCGATCACGCGCTGAACTACGTCATGTACGCTCCGGCCAAAGAAGAAGAGGTTGAGCGGATCTTTGCCGCCCGCCTGGCCGGGAAGCTGCCCTCCGCGGAGGAGGAGGCCACCTTCAAGTTCGCCTTCATGGCGGCCATGGCGAAGGAATATACGGAGCGCTGAAGGATCTTCTCTTTCAGTTCCTCAGAAATGAAGCTGTCCGTCTCGACCACGGTGACGGCTTTCTTGCCCTTTCCTTCTCTGAAGAGCTTGAGTGTCGCCACGTTGACGGACTCCTCAGCCAGACAGCTGGTAATATAAGCGACCGTACCGGTCACATCCTGATGTCCGACGATCATGGTGCTGTACTCACCGTTG
>CAZMFY010000222.1:0-4307 GCA_964565635.1 uncultured Oscillospiraceae bacterium | reverse complement strand
TGCTGGTGATCCCGCCCTTGGCGATGATGAACCCGGGCCTGACGGCCAGCTCGCCGACGATGCCCGCCAGCGCGTCGGAGATCCCGACGGATACGGCCAGCAGCCTTTCCCTGTCCTGATCCCCGGTCTGCAGAAGCTTCCGCGAGGTATAAACCGCAACCGTCCTTCCGGCCCTGATCAGGGGCTCCGCCTCCTGCAGCACCCGTTTTTTCTCCGCCTCCGGGCCGCCGGGCCTGAGGGCGCTCTCGGCGCTGAATTCGAGGAATGTCACGGGAAGCCCCGACCGCTTCAGCGCCTCCAGCTGCCGGGTGGTTTTGTTCACATGGGAACCGACGATAATGATTCCTCCGTTCCCCCGCCCGGCGGATCTCAGCCTGTCCCCGCCCAGCAGCGGTGCGTCCTTGATGCCGCCCAGGATCTTCGGGACCGCCGCGGCGCTGCGGAAGATGAAGTGCCTGCCCCGGTTTACAGTATTAATATACGCCACGGTGAAAGCCTTCACATCGCAGTATTCCGTGCTGTTCACAATAATCTTCCGAAATCCCTCCGCGGCCATCAGCTGCCCGGTAATCTTTTCATAGTTCAGCGCCCGGAGATCCTCCAGGGAAATATAAATGCAGTCTTCCTTTCTGTATCTCCCGCCGCTCTTTTCCTCAACCCATTCCCCCAGATGGGAGGATGAATAGCCGAAGGTCCGGTCCCGGGCAAATTCCGTCTGTCCCGCGGGCACCAGGCGGTCTCCCTCCCGGACGTAGTGGACGTTATCGATGGTGTATCTTCCGCCCTCCCGGAAAAAGGGACAGAGGATCTCTCCGTCGAACCTGATCCCGGTTTTTTCCTCCGTCACCCGCCTGAGGATTTCCGTTTCCGCGGGATAATGCCCCCGCATCGTGGAGTCCGACCGGCTGATCAGCGTATAGTCCCTGCCGCATTCGGCGGAGACATCGGCAATGCGCTCCGCCATCTCCCGGTGAACCTTCTCCGTCTCCTCCCGGCCCATGGATCTGCTGTTGGTCAGGATGAAGAACATGGCGCTCTCCCCCGCGAATCCCTCCGCGAAGGTCTCCCTGCTCCAGTCCGTGTAAACCGGAATGTCGTGTACCGTCTGCACCCCCGTGGGATCGTCGTCCATCACGATGATCCTGGACGAAAACCTGCCCAGCGCCTCCGCGTAGTCCCGCTCGAGCCGCTCCTCATCCGGCCGCGGATATCGCTTCAGAACGTCAACAGGAAGAGCCGTCTCTCTGCTCATGCGTCCCGTCCCCTTCTTTGTCTCCTTCTCAGGATGGCCCGAAGCGGCCGCCTCCCGAATGGGCGGAGCGCTCCGGCCCGGCGAATCGGCCCGGCGCGAGACCTGCCGGTCCCGCCGGAAACCGTTTTCCATGAGAGAAAGCAGAAATTGCCGGATGACTGGTTCATGGCCGGCAATTTCCTGGTGCTTTTTTCTTGTGCGAAGATCCTGTCTGTCCCCCGCTTCAGATCCTGGCGACGCCGCTGTCCCTGGCGGCCTGGGCGACGGCCTTCGCCACGGCGGGACCGACACGCTTGTCAAAGGGCGCGGGCAGGATGTAGGTGCTGCTCAGCTCCTCGTCCCCCACCAGCTCCGCCAGCGCGAAGGAAGCGGCCAGCTTCATGGGCTGATTGATGTCGCTGGCCCGGACGTCCAGGGCCCCGCGGAACAGCCCGGGGAAAACCAGCACGTTGTTGATCTGGTTGGGATGATCGCTCCGGCCGGTGCCCACCACGGCGGCGCCCGCTTCCAGCGCGTCGGAGGGCTCGATCTCCGGCGTGGGATTGGCCATGGCCAGCACGATGGGCTTGTCCGCCATGGAGCGGATCATTTCCTTGCTGACCACATGAGGCGCGCTGACGCCGATGAACACGTCCGCGCCCTTCATGGCCGAGTCAAGCCCGCCGGTCAGCCCTTCCGGATTGGTAATGGCCGCCATCTCCGCCTTGGCGGGATTGCTGTCGTTGGGGTCGCAGAGAATGCCCCTGCGGTCCACGATCTTCATATGCTTCACGCCCATGTCGATGATGTGCTTTGCGATGGCGATGCCGGCGCTGCCCGCGCCGTTTACGGCCACCTTGATCTCGCCGATATCCTTCCCGACCACCTTCAGGGCGTTGATCAGCGCTGCGCCTACCACGATGGCGGTTCCGTGCTGATCGTCATGGAAGATCGGAATGTCGCAGATCTCCTTCAGCCTGCGCTCGATCTCGAAGCAGCGGGGAGCCGCGATGTCCTCCAGATTGATGCCGCCGAAGCTGCCGGAAATCAGATAGATGGTGCGGACGATCTCATCCACGTCCTTGCTGCGGATGCAGATCGGGAAAGCGTCCACGTCTCCGAAGGATTTGAACAGGGCGCACTTGCCCTCCATCACGGGCATGCCCGCCTCCGGGCCGATATCCCCCAGGCCCAGCACGGCGGTTCCGTCGGTAATCACCGCCACCAGGTTGCTCCTGCGGGTCAGGGTAAAGGATTTGTTATAGTCTTTCTGAATCTCCAGGCAGGGCTGCGCGACGCCCGGCGTATACGCCAGCGACAGATCATCCTTGCTCTTGACAGGAACCCGGGAAATGACCTCGATCTTCCCCTGCCATTCACCGTGCAGGCGCAGGGACTCCTCAGCATAGTTCATCTTGATTCCCTCCTTGCAGATTTTTTTCCTTTTCTATTTTCATCCAGCCGGAAACCGGAACCGGAAGCCAGCGGTCTCCGGCGGCAAGAAAAAGCTCCCTCACGCCATCACCCGCGGCAGCGTCGATCCGCCGTAGGGCATGGCCAGCACCGTGGCCTCCGGCCCCAGCCGGCGGAATGCGGCGTCCAGCGCCTCCTGGGCGCTTTTGACGGGCTTCAGGAAGATCCGCTTCACCAGCTCCTCCTCCATATCGCTGACCAGGCAGATCTCCGCCTTCTCCAACACCATGGCGATGGCCGCCGCCTTGTGGCCTCCCAGCTGAAAATCCCTCCTGATCCGCTCGATCATGCTCTCCGGGCTGTCGGCGGACAGCAGCCATTCCTCAAAGACCCGGCTGCCCAGCCCTTCCCGGCAGCTGCCGATCAGGATGATGGTCCCGCCCGGCTTCACCGCGTGCTTCGCGTTGTCCAGCGCCTTCTGGGTCTGATACAGGTTCAGATCCTTCGGCGCCCCGCCCTGGGAAACGAGGACGATGTCCGCCCTGGCCGGCAGCTTTTTCAGATACATCTGATCCAGGAAGGCGCAGCCTTCCCTGTGGGCCTTCGTCACATCGCCGGCCACGGCCTTCACGATGTTCTTGTGCTCATCCAGCACCACGTTGAGAATAAAGTCAATGCCCACCATGGCCCCGGCTTCCTCGATATCCCTGCGGAGCGGATTGCCCTCCAGGTTCCCCGCGCAGGCATCGTCCCGCACCATCATGCTGTGGTTCGCCTGAATCGCCGCCGGCGTGGAGCATCCGGGCATGATGGCCTTCGCGCCGCCGGAATAGCCCGCAAAGTAATGATACTCAATGTTGCCCAGGCAGATGCGCCGGTCCGCTTCGGCAACCCTCCGGCTGATGTCCACCGGCGTGCCCCGCTCCGTGAAGCCCAGATGGACGCAGTCCTCCGGGTCGCTGTCCTCGCAGCGGATCTCCTCCCACGCCCGGTCGCCGGCCAGGTGCTTCATTTCCTCCTCCGTCTGCGCCCGGTGGCTTCCCAGGGCGAAGACCAGGGTAATATCCTCCCGGCGGCATCCGGCGGCATAAAGCTCGTCCAGCAGCCCGGGCATCATGCGCCAGGTCGGGCACGGTCTGGTGATATCGCTGGTGATCACCGCGATTTTTTCACCGGGCTTCACGATCTCCCGGAGTCTGGGAGAACCGATGGGGTTTTCCAGCGCCCGTTTCACTTCCTCCTCGTTCCTGAGCCCCCGGGGGACGTCATTCGCCATGAGGATGCCCACCAGATTCATATCCGGAACCTCAACGGTCTGGGTTCCCGTACCGAAGCCAAAGTCGATCTTCATCCTGTTCCTCCGTTTTCTCCAGACAGCAGATCATCGTCCTGGCGCCGATTTTCCTGACCCTTCTCTGATCCTTCAAGCGGTCGGTTTTCCCATTCACAAGACAGTCATTGTCTATGTTTACTTTACTACTTTTCCCGCGGTCTTCGCAAGTCTTTTATGAGAAAAAGGAGCATCCTCCTTTCCCCTCGTGAGCCACGCCTTCAGAAATCTCCGGATCGCTGTAAACGCGGGAAGGTATGCGATTCATGTTTGCCTGTTTCCAGGCCTCCTTACAGCATCATCGTCGGATTCTGCAGATAAAGCTTCATCCTC
>CAZMFY010000221.1:0-4361 GCA_964565635.1 uncultured Oscillospiraceae bacterium | reverse complement strand
TAAACCCCACCCGGTGCAAGATGCGGGGATCGTCGGCTGCTCGCCGCATTTCCCGTGATCGCTTGAGCCCTTCGGTAACGAAGGGCCTGGATAGATGATCGCCCAATACAGAACCCGGCTTACGGTCACGCTCGCGCGTTTCAGCCTTCCGAAGGAAGGCTGTTTTTGTTTGGTCGCCCGCTTGCCGTCTCTTTCCCGGGCGGGTTTCCGAATGGTGGAGAAGGCCGGACTGAAAGCGTCCGCCAGCGGATCCGGCGTCTCCGCCGGGAACATTTATTTCAGGGCATTCAGCCTTTCCGCGGAAATGGCGCCGTCCCGGACGGTTACCAGAATGCCCCATTCCGCTTCCTGGGTCTGGTAGACCTCCGCGTCAAAGGAAGCCAGCGCTTTCAGCACCCGCCCCGCCGGCGTGCTGTCCTTCTCCTCCGTGCTGGTGGAAATCAGGGCCATCTTCGGCCGCACCGCGCTCAGCAGCGCGGAGCTGGTAGCATCGTCGTCCCCGTGATTGCCCACCTTCAGCACATCCGCTGCCGGGATCACTTCCGCGGAAAGCAGGCTGGCTTCCTCGGGAAATTCCATGTCTCCCGCCAGCAGGATCCGGCCTCCCGCCGCCTCCGCCAGCAGAATCAGGGAGTTGTTGTCCTCCTTATCCGTGGCCGGGGTTAAGGGGCCCAGCACCCGCAGGTTCCCGTCCCCCAGGGGCAGGGTATCCCCGGGGGAAAGTATCTCCGTCCTCCTGTCCTGCTTTTCCACCGCCTTGTCCGCCGGGCTCTGTCCGCCCTTGCCGGATTCGTCCAGATAGTAAGGGGAAACATAGAGATGCGCCACCGTCAGGTCGGATTTCAGCAGCTTTTTCAGCCCCCCCACATGGTCGGAATCCATGTGGGTAATGATGACGGCGTCCAGGCGGGTGATCCCCAGGGCTTTCAGCCCCTCCTCCACCCTCTCCCAGTTCTTTCCCCGGGCGGTATCGATCAGATAGGCCTGCTCCCCGGCCCGGAGCAGCATGCAGTCCGCCTTCCCCACATTGAAAGCCATCAGGCTCATTTCCTCCCCTTTCGCGGGGGACGCCGGAGCCGCCAGCAGGGCCAGCCCGGCCGCCAGCAGCAGGCTGATGAATTTCCGCATGTTATTCCTCGCTTTCCGGAGCCGGCGCCGCCTCTGCAGCCGACCGGCGCTCCCCGTCGGTCGATGGGCCGGCATTCTCTCGCCGCCGCCTGAAAAAATCCTTCAGCAGCCTCTCGCATTCCGCCTGCCGCGCCCCCGCCTGCCATTTTGTGGCAGAGGACAGGGCCGGATCCGCCGGCAGGTCATAGATGCTGCCGCAGCAGCCCATTCTCGGATCCGCCGCGCCATAGACGCATTTCCCCAGCCGGCTCATAACCAGGGCGCCGGCGCACATGGGGCAGGGCTCCAGGGTCACATACAGGGTGCAGTCTATAAGCCGCCAGCTTCCCAGCTTTTCCGCGGCTCCCCGCAGGCAGAGCATCTCTGCGTGGGCGGTGGGGTCCTGAAGCTGCTCCCGGCGGTTATGATCCGACCAGAGGACCTCCTCCCCCCGGAGGATCGCCGCTCCCACGGGAATCTCCCCCTCCCTGAGCGCCTTTTCCGCCTCCGCCAGGGCAATCTCCATCCCGGTCATCGATCGGCCTCTTCCGCGATCTTCCGCTTCCAGCACTGATGGCACATGGCCAGATAGCTGTCGTTGCCGCCCAGCAGGACCTGCCCGCCGCTGGTGACGATCCGTCCCCGGCTGTCGATCCGGGCGTTCACCGTGGCCTTCTTGCCGCATTCGCAGATGGTTTTGATCTCCGTAATGGAATCCGCCAGCTCCATCAGCCGCTGGGATCCCGGGAAGAACCGGGTCAGAAAGTCCGTCCGCAGCCCGAAGCAGAGCACCGGCAGATCCTCCTCGTCCACCAGAAACCGCAGGGCCTCGATCTGTTCGGGGGTAAAGAACTGGGCCTCGTCCCCGATGATCACGTCCCGCCGGCCCAGCTCATGATACCGCCGGACGATGTCCGTCTCCGGGGTGATCACCTCCGCCCGGCATTCCAGCCCGATGCGGCTGCGGATCATCTCCGCCCCGTCCCGGGTATCCACGCTGGGCTTGATAAGCCAGACGCTCATGCCCCGTTCCTCGTAATTAAACTTCGTAATCAGCGCCTGGGCCGATTTGGAGGAGCCCATGACCCCGTATTTAAAATAAAGCTTTGCCATTCTTCGTCTCCGTTCGATGATTGGTATATTCCTGTTTACTGCATCCCCTTGCCGGATTCCAGGTGGGCCCGAACCCGCTGCACCACCATTTCCAGCGCCACCAGGTTCCGCCCGCCCTCGGGAATGATGATATCCGCCCGGCGCTTGCTGGGCTCCACAAACTGCTCGTGCATGGGCTTGACGGTGGTCAAGTACTGGCTGATCACGCTGTCCAGGCTCCGGCCCCGCTCCTGCACGTCCCGTTGGATCCGCCGGAGAATCCGTACGTCCGCGTCCGCGTCCACGAAGATTTTCACGTTCATCTGATCGCACAGCCGGGGATCCGCGTAGATCAGGATGCCCTCCACGATGATGACCGGGGTGGGATCGATACGCACCGTCCGGTCACTCCGGTCGTGAGTGGTATAGTCATACACGGGGCATTCCACCGACTTTCCCGCCCGCAGCTGCTTCAGATGGTCGATCATCATATCCGTATCGAAGGAGTCGGGATGGTCGTAGTTCAGCAGGCACCGTTCCTCATAGGGCATGTCATGGTGAGCCTTGTAATAATTGTCGTGGTGCACCACGGACACATGGCCGCCGAAGCGCTCCACCAGGCAGTCGGTGATGGTAGTCTTTCCGCTGCCCGTGCCTCCCGCGATCCCGATGACCATAATCTCATTCATCGCCCGCACCTCCCCTTTTTCGCTGAAAACAGCATATCACTTTTTCCCCTGTTTTTCAAATTGAAAAGCGCCGGATCAAAGCCGATCCGGCGCGCAAGGATTTCCTTATTTGCTCTTGATATACGGTTTTCCGTTTGCGGCCGGGACCCGGGATTTCCCTACAAACAGGATCAGGACCAGGACCGTAATCACATAGGGAATCATGGAAATCAGATGCATGCTGATACCGGAGGATCCGCCCAGGACCACCTTCAGGCCGGAGCAGAAGCCGAACAGCAGGCAGCCCAGCAAGGCTCCCTGGGGCCTGAATTTGCCGAAGATCACCGCGGCGATGGCGATGAAGCCCTGGCCCACGATGGAGATCGGTCTGAACTGGGTGGAGATGGTCATGGTGACGCAGGCGCCGCCCAGACCAGCCAGGAAACCGGAGGCCGCCACGCAGATGAACCGCGTCCGCAGCACGTTGATGCCCAGCGTTTCTCAGGCCTGGGGATGCTCGCCGCAGGCCCGGAGCCGGAGGCCGAAGCGGGACCGGTAGAAGATAAACCAGACCACGATGACGGCCGCGAATACGATATAGGTCGTGGCGTAATTGGCAAACACATTATCCAGGAACCGGCCGAAGACCGTGGAGGTATCAAACAGGCCGCTGAACAATTTCGGAATCTTCTGATCCGCCGCCAGGGGAACCGTATCGGTTGAATTGAAGAGCACCTTTGCGATCATGATCACGATGCCCGGCCCCAGCATGTTGATGGCGGTACCTGCAATGGTCTGATCCGCGCCCAGCTTCACCGTGGCGAAGGCATGGAGCATGCCGAACAGCATGCCCGCCAGGCCGCCGCACAGGAAGCCCAGCCAGGGCATCCCGGTGAAGTACGCCACCACGGTTCCGGTAAACGCTCCGGCAGTCATCATGCCTTCGATGCCGATGTTGACCACGCCAGACACCTCGGAAAAGCAGGAACCCAGGGCCGCAAACAGCAGCGGCGTGGAATAGATCAGGGTTGCGTAGAGCATGATGCCCAGATTATTGATAAAATCCGTCATGCCTTACTCGCCTCCTTTCCCGTACGCTTTTTCGATTTGAGAAGTGACAGATTGCGGAAAATGACGGAGATGGCAATGAAGAATACAACCGTGCCGACGATAACGTTGATCAGCTGGGTGGGCGCGCCCTCCAGGTTCAGCTTGCTGCCGCCGTACATCAGGGCGCCGTAGAAGATGCCGGCCACGAAAACGCCGAAGGGATTCGAGCATCCGATCAGCGCCACCACGATGCCCGCGAATCCGAAGCCCTCCTGGGAGGAGAAGATGCTGATCCGCGTCCCCATGCCCATGAGATACAGGGCGCCGGCCAGGCCCGCCATGGATCCGGAGAGACCCAGGGCGGTGAGGATGGAGCGGTTCACGTTGATGCCGCCGTATTCCGCCGCGTATTTATTCAGGCCCACCGCCTTCAGTTCGTATCCC
>CAZMFY010000220.1:0-4365 GCA_964565635.1 uncultured Oscillospiraceae bacterium | reverse complement strand
GGTGCCCAGCATCATGCAGACCAGCAGGGAGGAGAAGCCGAAGGTGAAGGGGCCCACATGGAATTTCATCTGGCTGAGGGCCACCGTCAGGATGACGCTGGCCACGATCAGGGCATTCCGGTTCCGGTGAGAATGGAAATACCGCTCCAGCACCGTCAGCATCATACCGGTCAGGCCGCCCATCAGCAGGCTCAGGATCACCTCCGCCAGCGGCTCCACGACCAGCGCCACGGGATTGACCGCGCCCGCGTTCATGGACTGGGCGGCGCCATAGGAGATGGCGAAGATCACCAGGCCCACCGCGTCATCCAGCGCGACGATGGGCAGCAGCAGGTCTGTCACCGGACCTTTGGCCTTATACTGCCGGACCACCATCAGGGTGGCGGCGGGGGCGGTGGCCGCGGCGATGGCGCCGAGGGTAATGGCCGTGCTGACGCTCATCAGATCCGGCCGGAGGAAATGGAAGCCGATCAGGATCAGATCCACCACCAGGGTGGTAAAAACGGCCTGAAGAATGCCGATGACGGTGGCCTGCTTTCCGGTCTCCTTCAGGGTGGAGAGGCGGAATTCATGGCCGATGGCGAAGGCGATGAAGCCCAGGGCCACATCGTTGATCACGCCCAGGGAATCCACCTGGGCAAAGCTGGTAAAGCCCAGGCCCTCGATGCCCAGGGCGCCCAGGCAGCAGGGACCGATCAGCACGCCGGTCACCAGATAGGCGGTGACGTCAGGCAGATGAAACTTTACGAACAGACGGGTCATCAGCAGCCCCGCGAAAAGCGCGATGGCAATGAGCAGCAGCGATTGCATAACCAGTAAACACTTCCTTTGAATACTTTTTCCGGCTCGAAATATTGGCACCCGGAAAGTCCCCTTTCCGGATGCCGGACGATATTTTAGCACAGGAAGCCGGGAAAAGAAAGCCCGGAGGAAAGTTTTTTTCGCGCATTCGCGGGGAATCAGGAACGCCGCGGCGCAGACGCGGGGGAAGATCATGGCCACCCCGATGGAGACGGGCGGATCCCAGAATGAGCTCACCGTATATCAGATCGTGGCCGTTCCGGAGACGAAGACGCTGTGGCTTCTGGTTACGGGCGGCGCCGACTGGACGCAGATCGATCTGGCCGGTTTTCTGAAATAGGAACTGTATACAGAAGGAGAATGGCTTTTCACCGGGATGGCGCGGCATGCCTCATGAATCGCGGATCGGCAGGCTTGACACAGGCGGGCCGCATCGAATACACTATGCCCGCGGAAGAGAGGGGGAAAATCAAAAAGACGCAGGGGCTCGGCATGGCAGAAAAGGAATAAAAAAAGAGCAATCGGGGATATCCGGATTGCTCGAAAGGGCTCCTGGCCGTCGATGATTTTCATTGGATAGGACGGAGAGAAACCAAAATGGAAGAATCTCAGGCTCAAAAGCTGATGAAGCTGTTCTTCAGCATGCTTTATATCAGCGCGTTTACCTTTGGCGGCGGCTTCGTGATCGTCACCTTCATGAAGCGGCGCTTTGTGGAGGAGCTGCACTGGCTGGACGAACAGGAAATGCTGGATATGACGGCCCTGGCGCAATCCGCGCCCGGGCCGATTGCCGTGAATGCGGCCATCCAGGTGGGATGGAAAATCGGCGGGTTTGCGGGCATGGTCACGGCGGTTCTCGGCACCATTATTCCCCCGGTGGCGATTCTTTCCGTGATCTCCCTGTTTTATCAGGCTTTTGCGGAAAACCGGCTGGTGGCCATGGTGCTGCGGGGCATGTCCTGCGGCGTGGCAGCCGTGATCCTGGACGTGGCGGTCGGCATGGGGCTGAAGGTAGCAAAAACACGGCAGGCGGTTCACCTGGCCGTGATGGGAGCGGCCTTCGCGGCCACCTTTTTCCTGCGGATCAATGTGATCTGGATTATCCTGGCTGCGGCGCTGATCGGTGTGATGCTGGCCCTGCGGGAGCGGAAAGGGGGCAGGAGGGCATGAACCTGATGCAGCTCTTTCTCAGTTTTCTGCAGATCGGTCTGTTTTCCGTGGGGGGCGGATATGCCGCCATCCCGCTGATTCAGGAGCAGACGGTGATCCGGCATGGCTGGCTGACCGCGGAACAGTTTATGGACCTGGCCACTATCGCGGAAATGACCCCGGGACCGATCGCGGTAAACGGGGCCACCTTTGTGGGGCTGAAGGTGGCGGGCATGCCCGGCGCAATCGCCGCGACCCTGGGATGTATCCTGCCTTCCATCCTCATCGTTTCGATTCTGACCTATATCTATCGCAGATACCGGGCGCTGCCCATGCTGCAGAGCGTCCTCGGTTCCCTGCGGCCGGCGGTTGTGGCCCTGATCGGGGCGGCCGGCGTCAATATGCTGCTTCAGGTGGCCTTCGGCGGCCGGGACAGCCTGTCCGTGGATTCCTTCCGCTGGGCCGGGGCAGCGCTTTTTGCCGCAGCCTTTTTCATCCTGCGGAAATTCCGGCCGAATCCGATCCTGGTGATGGTGCTGTGCGGGGCCGCAGGCCTTGTGCTGGGGCTGCTGGGCATCCAGGTATAGCCCCCCCGCGAGGAATCAGTCTCCCCGCCGGCCTGCATCGAGGCGGGGAGGCGGGGCAGGGTTATTCCACGGGATTGACTAGCGTGCCGATGCCCTCAATGGTACATTCGATTTTATCGCCCTTCTTCAGAAAAACCGGATTCTCCATTCCCATGATGACCCCCTTCGGGGTGCCGGTGGCAATGATTGTGCCGGCTTTCAGGGTCATGCCCCGGGAAAGGAAGCTGACGATCTCCGGAATGCCGTGCATGAGCATGTCCGTGGTGCTGCTCTGGCGCAGCTCCCCGTTGACGCGGGTGGAGATTTTCAGCGCCGGCGGGAAGGGGATCTCATCGGCGGTGACGATGCAGGGCCCCATGGGCGTAAAGCCGTCCAGACTCTTGCCGAAATACCACTGCTTATGCCGCGTTTGAAGATCCCGGGCGGAAACATCGTTCAGCACGGTGTAGCCGAAGATATATTTTTCCGCATCCTCCGGGGCAACGTCCTTCGCGTCCTTTCCGATGATGACCGCCAGCTCCGTTTCGTAATCGAGCCTTGAGGTCAGATCCTCGTGGGCGGGGATCGCATCGCCGGTGCCCTGGGAATAGCTGACCCGCTTGGAGAAGAAGATGGGGACCGCGCTGTCCGAGGAGAAGCTTTCCTGAGAATACCGGGCGGCCTCATCCGCGTGGGCAAAGTAATTCAGCCCCAGGCACAGCACGTCCTGCAGGGGTTCGGGAATGGGGGAGAGAAGCGTGACGGAGCCGGGCTCCAGCGTCTCCCCTCCGGAGCCGGCCAGGGCCTTCAGGGCTCCCATATCTGCGCCGAGGATGATTTCATTCATGGATTTCCACTGGGGGAGGGGCAGGATCCGCTCCCCGCCGATCAGGATTCCGGGCTCCGGAGAACCCCCGGACGCTCTTCTGAAGGTTACGAGTTTCATGCGCTTTTCCTCCCATCATTTCAAGCGAAAACCGTTGACGCGCAAGGACTTTTTTTCTTTCAGCGACCGTATTGAAGGACCGGAAACAGTATACCATAAGAACCGTGGCGCAACAACGAGAGTCGGAAATCATATTTCATTGGAACCTTCATTGCCGATGCTGGATTTGAATAAGCTCTGTAGGGATTTTTTTGTTTTGAGGGGGAAATGTAACAGCTCTCAAAATGGCAGGATTTTCAGGCTTGATGAAAGAATTCAATTACATGTATCGTCTATATAATTGATTATGTCCCGAAACATGGGCGTTTGGGATTTGACAGAAGTGATTTATCTTCTGACCTAAAACGTGCAAAGCAAACAGCAGAATGCATCGCCTCTCAGCTTCAGGTTGTTCCGATCGTGAAAAAGGAATTACGGGAGCGAAATCTCGGAAGGTGCTGCGGAAAATCCGTTCAATGGCTACGGGAAAACCTTGAATGTAATGAAAAGACAGTTGACGACCGACTTTTCTCCGACGCGGAAAGCCGCCGGGATGAATGGAACAGATTGAAGCCGCTTTTTGATCAGGTGATGGCAGAGAAGACTGAAAAAATTATCATTGTTTCCCACGGAGATCTCCTGAGCGTTTTCAACTCCATGTTCCTTGGCCTTGAAGTTGAATCACTGAACACAGGTGAGATGTTTGGCTTCGCGGGCGGGGTGTCTCAAATGATCGTGAAGGATGACGGAAAAAGAATGATCAAACGAATCAGCGATATGTCCTTCGTAGCATAAGACTTCTGGCCTTCATAAACGAGGGCCAAAATTTTTTTTTGAAAGTTGAACCTTTGGCAGATCTGGAACGACTATTTTAGTGAAAACCGGTTTTCAGCACTTCAGATGGGAGGTGATGCGGATGGATCA
>CAZMFY010000219.1:0-4372 GCA_964565635.1 uncultured Oscillospiraceae bacterium | reverse complement strand
CAGCTCGTCCACGTAGGCCAGACCCCGGCGGATCCAGTCCTCCGCGATCTCGTAGCATTTGTCGTAGTAATCGCTGGCGTAGAATTCGCCCCCCGTCCAGTGGAAGCCCAGCCAGTGGATATCCTTTTTGATGTTCTCCACAAATTCCGTGCTTTCCTTGGCCGGATTGGTATCGTCAAACCGCAGATTGCACTTTCCGCCGTATTTTTCCGCCGTCAGGAAGTCCATGATCAGGGCCTTGCAATGGCCGATATGCATATATCCGTTCGGCTCCGGAGGGAAACGGGTATGCACCTCCGTATACCGTCCCGAGGCCAGATCCTCCTCAATGGCGTCCCAGATAAAGTTGCTCCGATTTTCTTCTGCCATGGTTTTTCTCCTCCGTATCCGCTCTTTACGGTTTTCTCTTTCTGAATGATAACGCGTGGGTTCTCCGGTGATGAGCCCATCCGGTCTGCGCGGTTCCCACTTTCAGCTGAATCTCGCAGATTCTTTGTGGTTCATTCCCCACACATCCCACCGAACAATCCAACTTCTACCGCTCAGCTCCCACGCCAAAGCGTTTTGCTCAACCTTCCTGCTTTCCTTCCCGTTCCGCCAGCTTCCGTTCCCGTTCCGCCCGGGAATAGACGCAGCCGCACCAGTCCTGCCGATACAGCCCGTACTCGCGGCTCATCTCGATGCTCCGCCGGTATCCGTTCTGCTTCTTGAAATCGCTGTGGTAAAACCGGACCCCGGTTTCCTCCTCCAGCCTTTCTCCGATTTCGTTGATCCAGCGGCTCACCTTGTAGGGGCTGATGCTCAGGCTGGTGGTAAACCAGGCGTACCCGTGCTCCCGGGCGTATTCCGCCGTCCGGCACATCCGGGTTTCATAGCACAGGTAGCACCGTTCGCTCCGCTCCGGCATGTGCTCCCGGCCCCGGGCGATCTCCTCAAAGGCCTCGTGGTCATAATCCGCCGTGATGACCCGGATGTCTCCCTCCGGCCGCCAGGCTTTCACAAACCGTTCCTCTTCCGCAGCCCGCTTTCGGAATTCCGCCTCCGGTTCAATATTGGGGTTATAGTAAAACACGTCCACCGCAAACAGGTCCGCCAGCCGTTCCAGCGTGGCGCTGGAGCATGGCGCGCAGCAGCAGTGAAGCAGCATCCGCTCCTTTTCCATGCGATCTCCCCTCCGGCGGTTCGACCGCCTCCCCGTTCTCCGTCTTCCGTTCCCTGCTGTCCGGCCCGGCCGGCCCGCGGTCGGCCGCTCCGTCCGCTCGTGCTATCTCCATTCCAGCGGGTAATCCGCCACCGCGTATTCCAGCTTCCGCCCGTTGTTCTTCAGCACCGTCAGCACGCTGTCGATGTTCGCGCCGTTCGTATAGGGAGTCGGCACGAAGTCGTTCCGGTTGGTCCGGCTGCTGATCCGGATCGGAATGATCCGGAAGCCCCGGCTTGTGCACTGGCCGTCCTTCACCCGGAACCGGGTCTGGAAGATGTAGCTGCTCATGTCGCTGGGCTTGCTGTTGCCGCTGAAGCAGAAATTCCCCAGGGAGTAGCAGATGTATACCCCCTTATACTGCTCGATAGGGTTCATCCGGTGGCTGTGGTGCCCGATGACCAGATCCGCTCCCGAGTCCACCGCCAGCCGTCCCATCCGGATCTGGTTGTTGGTGGGGGAATAATCCAGCTCGTTTCCCCAGTGGAAGCTGACGATTACCAGGGGATAATTCGCCTTGGCCGCCGCGATATCCGCGGGCACCTTGTCCCAGAGCTTATCATACCGGTCGATGCACAGATAGCTCAGCATGGCAATCTGGATGCCCTTCACCTCGTAGACGCCGATATGCTCGCTGTTGCTCCAGACGATGCCCGCATTCTCCAGCACCTGCTGCGTCTCCTCGTAAACCTCTTCCCCGTGATCCATGATATGGTTGTTCTCCAGGGAAACGGCTTCGATGCCGTTGTCCGACAGCATGGAAACGTAGCTGGGCGGCGCGGAGAAAAGGAACTGATTCTCCCGCTTGTTGGAGGGAATATAGTCGCTTTCCGTCAGCGTCCCCTCGAAATTCACCAGGGTCATATCGTCTTCCAGAAAGATATCCCGGGTGTTGACCATGGTGAAGTTAATGTCTCCGCCCTGGGCCTTCAGCTCGTCCTCGAAGATGTTCTTCCGTTTCCGGCTGTCTCCGCCGATGGTGAAGTCTCCGGTGCAGCTGATGGTAATCAGCTGGCTGCCGTCCGTATCCAGGACCTCCGCTTTGGTCTCCTCTTCCACGTCCACCAGATCCTCGATCAGCAGATCCTCGTCGTCCTCGTCCCAGTAGGCCGTGCCGGTTGCGGCGGCCGTTCCGGTCCAGAGAATGATCGCCGCCGCTGCCCAGGACAGTATCCGACGTCCCTTGTTTTTCATGCTTATCTCCTCGACCTCCTGTCGACCGACGGATCATAAAGCAGATCCTTCAGGCCTCACGATCCCCTTCTGTTCCTGAGCGGTGTGTCGCGCAGCGTTTCCTTCCGTCTTTACGTGCCGGCCGCTCCCGCATGCTCTTCCACAAAGGCCTGAATCCGCTTCAGTGCCTCCTCAATCTTCTCCACCGCCGTGGCGTAGCAGCATCGGATGTGTCCCTCTCCGCTGGGGCCGAAGGCGTTTCCCGGCACCGCCGCCACATTCTTTTCCTCCAGCAGCTGCTGGCAGAATTCCTCGCTCGTCATCCCGGTCCGCCGGATGCTGGGAAAAACGTAGAAGGCGCCGTAGGGCTCGAAACAGTGCAGCCCCATTTTCCGGAACCGGTCCACCATCAGCCTGCGCCGGCGGTCGTAGCTCTCCCGCATGTGCGCAATATCCTCGTATCCGTTTTCCCGGCCGGCTCGCAGGGCTTCCGCCGCCGCCACCTGGCTCATCCGAGGCGCGCACATGATGCCGTACTGATGAATCTTATTCATCACGGCGATGATTTCTTCCGGCCCGCAGGCGTATCCGATGCGCCACCCCGTCATGGCAAAGGCCTTGCTGAATCCGTTGATGGTAATGGTCCGCTCCCGCATGCCCGGAATCGACGCAAAGCAGCAGTGCTGCTTTCCGCCGTACACCAGCTCTCCGTAGATTTCGTCGCTGATGACCATCAGGTCGTGCTTCCGGATCACGGGGGCGATGGCTTCCAGATCCTCCTTTTCCATGATCCCGCCGGTGGGGTTGTTCGGATAGGGCAGGATCATGCCCTTGGTCCGCTCCGTAATGGCCGCTTCCAGCGCCGCCGGCCTGACCCGGAAATCATCCTCCTCCCGGGTTTCAACCGCCACGGGCGTACCGCCGGCGAAGATGACGCTGGGGGCATAGCTGACGTAGCTGGGCTCCGGCACCAGAATCTCGACCCCGGGGCTCACCATAGCCCGCAGGGCGCCGTCAATGGCCTCGCTGGCCCCGATGGTCACCAGGATTTCCCTGGCCGGATCATAGGTAACCCCATATCGGCCTTCCAGATACAGGCTGATCTCCCGCCGGAGCTCGATGGTTCCCCGGTTGGCCGTATACTGGGTCTCCCCGTCAATAATGCTGTCAACCGCCGCGTTCCGGATATGGGTAGGCGTCCGGAAGTCCGGCTCCCCTACGCCCAGGGAAATGGCGTCCTTCTTCGTGCTGGCGATATCGAAAAACCGCCGGATCCCGCTGGGGGGTACCGCCGCGATGGCGCTGTTCAGAAAACGCTCATACTTCATGGGCTGATCACCAGCCTCCGGTCCTGCTCCTCGCCCTCGAAAACCACGCCCTCTTCCTTGTACCGCTTCAGTACAAAGCTGGTGGCAGTTCCCGTCACCTGCTCCAGGGTGCTCAGCTTCGCGCTGACGAAGCCCGCCAGCTCCCGCAGTGTCCTGGCTTCCACCAGCACCAGCAGATCGTAGCTGCCGCTCATCAGGTATACGCTCTTGACCTCGTCAAACCGGTAGATCCGCTTCGCCACCGCGTCGAAGCCCATATCCCGCTGGGGGGTCACCTTTACCTCGATCATGGCTTCCACCCGCTCCCGCTCCGTCAGATCCCAGTTGACCACCGGGCTGTAGCGCAGGATAATCCGCTTCTCCTCCATATCCTGGATGGCCTCCGCCACCGTTTCAAGAGATTCCCCCGTCATGGTGGCCACGGTTTCCAGGGAGATCCGGCAGTCTTCCTTCAGGATCTCCAGCAATTCGCTCTGCAGCTTCGTCATGGGCGATGATCCGTCCTTCCCCTGTCAGGTTTCCGTTTTCCCGCGTTCCCGCAGGCAAAACAAAGCTTATTTTACTCTCATTTTCAATCCTGCGCAAGGGTAGACACGGCGCGTAATAAAAAATGCGTTGTTGGTTTGTCAAACATAGGTTACACATTGCCTACGGAGCAGGGTCAAGAGAA
>CAZMFY010000218.1:0-4391 GCA_964565635.1 uncultured Oscillospiraceae bacterium | reverse complement strand
ACGACTGTTGCGGCATCAGAGATCAGGATGATCCTGAAAAGGTAAGCTGGAAGTTATTGGCACGAGGAGAGTATAACAAAATAACAGATTGATTATTGAATAGACAAGTTTCCTTTATTACAATGAGCTCGCACCGGTGAATGAATAATGAAGGAGTCAGACTATGATCAAACTGGGAGAAAGAATCAAAGAGCTTGGCCAACGGGATTCGCTTCAAAGTTTCTGCGGAGCAGTTCATCCAACAGACAGCCTGAACGGCTGGAAAGCAAGCGGAGATTGAGTTTCCCCGCTTTTTTTGCTATTATCTGAAGGTGGTGACGGGAGACTGTCACCTAAGAACAGATCGGACACGAGGAGCGTTGTGCGAATCAGATCCTGACAGTTCACTTGTGGAGGGTAAGCAACCGATGTTCCCGTTGATATTGATGACCATTGAAAACGACGAGGACAGGGCTCTCATGGAGGAGTTGTATCTTCAGTATCATCGTTTGATGTATGTGCAGGCCCTCAGGATTCTGAATAACAACTACGCTGCGGAGGATGCAGTAAGTGATGCAATTGAAGCGCTGATTTATAAAATTTCGCTTTTGCGGAATATGGATGGTAACAAACGTAAGGCATATATCGTCATTACTGTCAGGCACATGGCGATCAACCACTACCGACGGCATAGCCGTGAGACCGTGATGAAGGGCGATTTTTTAGAAGAAATTCCCTCCGGCAGACTGGTAGATGACCATGTGATGGAAGATGCTGGCATAAAAGAGATCAAAGAAGCAGTCTGCCAGCTAAACGTGAATGACCGAGAAATTCTGATGATGCGGTATTTTCGAGAAATGAGCGATACGGAAATTAGCAGAGAGCTTGGTGTCCTGCCTACGACAGCACGTGTAAGGATAAGCCGAGCAAGAAAGCATCTGATCAATCTCTTGGAAGGAAAGAAGGCGGAATTGTGATGCGGGAAGAGAAATGGAAAGAAGCTTTTTCCAGTATCGCGATGGATGAAGCGGATCAACTGGAAAAGAGCATAACCTTCGAGGAACGGAAACAAGCCGAATCTCTGTACAAGCATCATCGAAATACCGTCCTCCGCTCAATTCGGAAGAAAAAGGGTTCTGCAATAAAATGGACTTTCGGTTTAAGCGCTGTTGCCGCAGCAGTTCTTTTGATTATATGGGGGGTGCATCGACCTGTTCCGGATATCATAACGCCTGCAGTAGCGCCTGTAAGCACTGTGACATCGACAAACACGAATGAGACTGTGCAGACACAGACAGCAGCGCCTGCCGTGCAGACTGTGGATCCTACACCCAGCATTCCTGCGCTTGAAGCACATTTGGTGAACTTCCAAAAGGGCAAGAGATATGCTGTTTATACGGGACCGGGAGAACAATATGAACGGGCAAATCATCAGAAAGCTGTTGTTTCTACGAATGACTGGATTGAAGTTTATGGCATTGAGAACGGGTATGCCATGATTCAGTATGCTATCACATCTACACAGCGCCGAATCGGATACATCAAGGAAACTGCGCTGCCTGCGAATGCAGCTGTTGCCAATCTGGAATTCAGCCATGCACCTGTTACGATCACACAGGAGACAGAGCTTACCGACGATCCCAATGGAGAGAAAGCATCTCTGCATGTCCTCCCGGTTGGTACGGAAGCAGAGTGGCTGGCGACAATGGATGACTGGGCGTATCTGGAATGGAAGGGAGGATCCCAGCCTGTCCGCGGTTTTGTTCCCGCTTCCGTGGTTTGCCTGAAAAGCGACGAATGAAGTGAATTCCTGAAATCTGAAATATTTTTGCGCAGGCTGTAACACTTGTCATCCCACAGACGTCTTTTTGTATGGACAGGCCAAAAAGGGCGACCTTTGATTGTGAAATGCCTGGATCAACTATGAAAGACGGAGGAAATGGACAATGAAAAGGTTCTATGTTTTTCTGACAGCACTTGCGGCGCTGTTGTTTCTGTCATGCGCATCGCTGGCTGAGAAGGGCTCTCTGGACGGGATTTCGCCGCGTATATTGAAGCTCCTTGCCGATCGCGGGCTGGAAAACTGCGCGGAGGATTATATTCGGTTGAGCTGGGTTGAAGCGCCGAAGGGGGTCTTCCAGGATCATACGTTCGTTCTGGTCAGCAAGGATGGCATTCATCATGAGGTTTACCATTATACGAATGACCAGACAGATGAAAATGCTGACCAGGGATGGAAATTCAAAACATATTACGATTGTTTGGCACCCCAAGGCAAAGGGGTCGTTGCTTTTCAGAGACATGACGCAAATGATCGTACGGGATCAGATATCAGTTTGTATAAGAATGATCAGGGATTCCTGATTTACCGTATCGATCCGGATAATGAGGAATATTGGATGCAAGCGATCAGCATTCATGTGATAAAATATCAATTCCAGGTAGTTTCATGGTTTGACCGAAGCAATGTGTCTTCTACAGAGGCTTACATTCGAAACGGTAAGATTGAATTCTATGACTGGAGTGCGGAGAAGAAGCACGGTAATGTAAATCTATATACGGTCTTTGGCCTGAATACAGATTTCAGGTCTCTGCCAAAATCCTATCAGGAGGCAAAGGAAACATTCTCCGATCCGCCTGTAATCCCAACAGGAACTGGAAGCAATAGCCTGCCGAATCCTCAGCGCATTAAATTCACAGCGAACAAGAAATATGCGGTCTATTCCGGCCCTGGGAAGCAGTATCTTCGTAGCGCAAATGGTAAGGCCAGCATGAGTACCAACGACTGGGTCCAGGTCTTTGGCAAGGAGAATGACTGGATTATGGTACAGTATGATATCACGAGTGACCATATGCGAATCGGATGGATACCAGAAAAGGCTTTGCCAAAGAAATCAAAAGTAGATACGATCGAGTTTATTTACAGCGATACTACTATCATATCGGATGCAAATCTGACTGATGATCCTTTATTCTCTGAATCTGTTTTATGCACGATTCCGGCGGGAAATACAGTTCAATACCTTGCTTCAATGGGTGACTGGGTATATATAGAATGGAATGGAGCATCACAGCCTGTTCGCGGTTTTATTAAAGCAAATTGTCTGACAAACATGACAAAGAATCAGGCAAAAGCAGCCGCCATAGAAATCCTGTTGGCAACAAATCCTGTGGCAGAACAGCAGTCCGTGACAAGAGAGATGCTGGAATCATACTCTGTTACATTTGACTTCGACCCAATGACGAGCCAATGGACGGTCGGGTTTGATTCGGGCAGGGATTATCGATATACAGTGGTTGTTAATGATCAGACAGGAAACGGATGGGTTGGCTCAGAAAACGGCTGATAAATCTACACAAGCGTCACTTTGGTGGCTCTTCCACCTTTTTCCGGCAGACAGCCTGAACGGCTGGAAAGCAAGCGGGGATTGAGTTTCCCCGCTTTTTTTGTGGACATAAATCTTCTGATGTGGTACTTTACGAAAAACACACCCGTTTTTTCAAAAATAATTGTTTTGGATGAATAAAACCCGGTGTCCTACTCGTCATTCATGGTGAAGGGAGGTGATCGGCGATGAAACGTGCTGTGGTACCCAGCATGATCCGTGAAATCTGCTTGGCTACTTTCGGGGAGGATGAAGGCGCCTGGACGATTGAGCAGCGGCACTGGTACGGGGAAATGATGGTCTCCATCGGAGCGTACGGAATAAATGTCAACCTGATCCCTGAAGAGGGGGACATGACAACAGAGCAGGCACATGCTCTCGGTGCAGAGGCCCTGAAGGATGCTTTTGGCGTGGAGCTGCCTGCTGAAAGCAACGATGAATGGCTTATTTACGAAATGTTCTATATCGGATTGGATCTGGAAACCGGGACTTATCCTCCCGAGAAAGCGTGTTGGTCATTCTCCTATATCGACCGCGGCACCGGGAAAATGGCGTACTCCGTTTCATTTGACCGTGCAGGGAACAATCTCGGAACTTCCCAATATGACATTACCACTTCGGAACTGAATGCTGATCTCCTCAATGAACTGACGAATTCGAGCGAGAGCGCGGCTATTGAAAAATACGGCAGCGTCATGTATTTCTGGCCGGATGAAGTGAAAGCAGAAGTCTATGGCGACGACTATATGACTCCGTCAAGCAAAGAGTATGAAAAAGCCCTGAAGATTGCCGAGGACGCAATCAGGGAGAAATACGGAGAGGATGCCTTAACCCGGCTCGGAGAATACAAAGTCGGCTTCATGCACCGGCGTATTGACGACCGGGCGGAGGGAAACCGGTTCCAGCTGGATTGGGATTTCATGTTCTCTACAGATACTGAATATCTTTCAGACGGTTATCGTGTAAGTTTTGTCCAGTTCCTGTTTACGGACGGCACAGAGGAAATATGTGAACTTGTCGTCGGGC
>CAZMFY010000217.1:0-4450 GCA_964565635.1 uncultured Oscillospiraceae bacterium | reverse complement strand
TGATTTTTCTGGGAGGCGCCATCCCCACCTATGACGTGGAGATGGGGAAACGGGTGGTTGTTTCCTATGTAACCTATGCGGACAAGGTCCGCCGCAGCGAGGCCCTGAACGGGCTGTGGACCATGGGCGTCCGGACCTATCCGGTGTTCGGCCCCTTTGAGGACAGCTACAGCACGAAGCTGGAAACCGCGTACAGAAAGGTGGACGAGGAAAAGGGCGCGGAAATCGTGCTCTCCTGGGCGGTGGAGCTGCTGCGGCATTACAGGCCGGAAGTGGTGGTAACCCATGATCTGAAGGGAGAATACGGCCACGGGCAGCATAAAATGATCGCGGATGCCATGACGAAAGCCTGGGACGTGTGCGGGGATCCGGCAGCGCTGCCGGACTCCGCCGCGCTGTACGGTCCGTGGCAGCCGAAAAAGCTGTATGTGCACCTGTATGGGGATAAGCAGGATCGGACCCGGCTGGACTGGTCGGTTCCCCTGGAATCCATGGGAGGCAAAACCGGCCTGGAGCTGGCGATTGAAGCGTACAGGAAGCATCGGACCCAGATGAGCCTGACCGTGACGATCGGAGGGCAGAAACGGCCGCTGTCCGTGCAGGGAACGGGAAAGACCTTTCCCAATACCTCCTTCGGTCTGTACGGCACCACCGTGGGCCCGGACGTGGAGCATACCGATTTCCTGGAGCATGTGGACACGGCAGAATAGGCTGCCGCCGGGAAAAACGCAAGAGGAAGACAGAAATGAAAAAAATACGATGGATCTGCCTGGCGCTTCTGACCGCCTTCTGCCTGACGGCGGCGTCGGAAAGCCTGGCGGTGCGGGTGGAGCTGGAGGACGGCCGATACTATATTATTTCGGTGGGAGGAAGCTTTGCTTATTCCCGGGATACGGAGGGACATTTCCGCGTCTGGGGTGATAATCAGTACGGCCAGCTGGGAAAAGGGCACGGAAAGAACAATCCCGGGATTCTGGGCGCTTATCCCGCGGACTTTTCCACGGCGAATCAGGATATTGATCTGAACGGGATCCGGGATATCGTCTCCGGCAGCGATTTCAGCTTTTTCCTCATGGAGGACGGGAGCCTGTACGGGGTTGGAAACAGCAGCTTTGGCACCCTGGGCAAGAAGGGCGGCCGTTATTATACCCATACCGCCTTTCCCATGCCGGAGCCGGTGGCTGCGCTTTCCTGCGGCTTCGGCCAGGTGCTGGCCCTGACGGAGAACGGCCAGGTGTACGCCTGGGGTCGAAACCACAAGGGACAGGTGGGAAACGGCACCAAGAACGCCCAGTCCACGCCAGTGAAACTGCCTTTGAAGGACATTGTTCAGGTGGCGGCGGGAGGGCATTTCTCCCTGGCGCTGGACAGCTCCGGGCAGCTGTGGGGATGGGGAGACAATGAATATAAAACCATCTCCTCCGGCCGGGAAGCCTGCTTTACGGAGCCGACGCCCATCGATACCGGAGCCCTGCGGTTTACCCAGGTTTCGGCGGGCGGGTTTAATGTAACCGCGCTGGACCGGGACGGAGCGGTGTGGACCTGGGGCCGCAACCATGTGGATCAGCTGGGATACGATACGAAGGGAAAGACGGTTGACAAGCCCACGCGCGTTTCGCTGCCTCTGCCCGCGGTGTCGGTGAATGCCTATTCCTCCCAGTGCTACGCGATGCTTTCGGACTCCTCCCTGTGGTCCTGGGGCAATAACGGATACGGCCAGCTGGGCCAGGGAATCCGGGGCGTGGCCGGCGCCGTGGCAGGCCAGTGCTGGGAGAAGGACGTGATTCTGGTGGAAAGCGGCAGCATGTTTGTGCTGGCCATGCTGCGGGACGGAACGATGCTGTGCGCCGGCTTCAACAATCATGCGGAGCTTGGCACCGGGAGCACGGATCATCGAAATAAAATGTCACCCAACGGGATGACGCTGATCAAATAACCCACGGATACAGCAAAGCGGCCATGAACGGGCGTTTCCGCCCCTCATGGCCGCTTTGCTGTTTTTTTGACTGTAAAGGCTTTTCCCGCTGAAAGCCCGGATCAGAACCGCGCTTTGAGAAGTGGGTACCCGCTGGCGTCAAGACCGGAAGGAATGCCCTGGGTTACCAGAACTTCCGGATGATATTCAGATCCGTCAGCCCGTTGAGAATGAAGGCGCCGCCGGCAATCGCCACCACCACGCCTGCGATGGCGCCGGGATGGGTAACGATGAGCAGGCCCAGTACGATCAGAACGATGGGCAGGACTTTCGACTTCGTGTCTCCATATCCCCGCAGGGAGAGCAAGTCGGCTCCGCCGCTCAGGATCAGCAGAATGCCCGCCAGCACCGGGAAGAAATTCACGATGGAAGGCGCAATCAGCATGATCAGCAGCCCGGCTGCGCCGGCCACACCCGCATAGATCAGGGAAGTGCGGTCCCGCCGCCGGTCTCCGAAATAAAACACCAGATATACCAGGCCTGTTCCCAGCAGTCCGAACCCCAGAATCCGGATCAGGGTATACAGGGCGGCGCTGCGGGCAATAATCAGATAAATTCCGAACAGGATGCTGGCCGCGGCCATGATCGCCTTGTTCTGCATCAGGTTTCTCAGCATGTTCTTTGTCCTCCTTCGGCATTTTCCGTCCGCTTTCCCGGACGGGGGAACCCATCCATCGGGTTCATGATGTGATTATACGCCGCGCCATCTACAAAATAAAGGGACGCAAAGGAAAAATATCCCCGATTATTTGTCCGGTTTGCGGGGATAAAAACCCCGGAAAGCGGACTCACAGGCTGCCCAGGACCTCGCCCACCTTTTCATGCAGCACCAGGTCCGCGTTTCCGTCCATGGGGGTTGCGTCCCGGTTGATCAGCACCAGATGCTTTCCCCGGAAATAGTGGATCAGCCCCGCGGCGGGATAGACCGTCAGGCTGGTTCCCGCCACGATCATCAGATCCGCCTGGCGGATGGCGTGGACCGCGCCGCTGATGACGTCGTTGTCCAGCCCTTCCTCGTACAGCACCACGTCCGGCTTGATAAGCCCGCCGCATTTGTCGCAGCAGGGAATCTCCGCGCTGCTGTCCCGGATATATTCCGCCGGGAAGAACTTTCCGCATTTCGTGCAGTAATTCCGGTGAACGCTGCCGTGAAGCTCAAAGACTTTTTTATTTCCTGCCGCGGAATGGAGCCCGTCGATATTCTGGGTGACAATCCCGGACAGCTTCCCTTCCCGCTCCCACTGCGCCAGCTTCAGGTGCGCTCTGTTGGGCTTCGCGTCCAGGGCCAGCATCTTGTCCCGGTAAAAGCGGTAAAAATCCTTCGTATGACGAAGGAAGAAGGTATGGCTCAGGATCTCCTCCGGAGGCCAGTCATATTTCTGATGATACAGCCCGTCCACGCTGCGGAAATCGGGAATGCCGCTCTCCGTGGAAACCCCCGCGCCGCCGAAGAAGACGATGCTTTGGCTCTCCTCTGTCATCTGTCGAAGCTGCTGCAGTTTTTCCGTCGATGTAACCGCCATGACGGTTCACTCCTTTCCGTGACGCCATTCTGTTTTTTCTCCCTTCATTGTACTGATTTGATCTTTGCCGCGCAAGGCTTCGGCGAATATTTCCTTTTTCCTTTTTCGGCAGCATAACTTTTTTGAAAAAACCGTTGACAATTTGCAGGAAAGGAATATAATATGGATGAAGGTCAAAGAAAGTCAAAACAGATAGACCTTCCGGGAGGTGTTTAGTATGGATATGAATCAGTTTACGCAGAAGACGATGGCCGCGCTGCAGCGGGCCCAGTCCCTGGCGATTGAATATCAGCATATGCAGGTGGAGCAGGAGCATCTGCTGCTGGCCCTGACGGAATCGGATCAGGAGCTGATTCCGCAGCTGCTGACGAAATGCGGAAAGGACGTGGAAGCCCTGCGGCAGGGGCTGCAGGAAGCGGTGAGCCGGATTCCCCGGGTGTCCGGCAGCGGCCGGGAGCCGGGGAAGGTCTATATCGCGCCGGAGCTGGAAAAGGCCCTGCTGGAAGCGGAAAAGCAGGCAAAGCAGATGAAGGACGAATACCTGTCCGTGGAGCATGTATGGATGGGAATCTGCGCAAAGCCGAACCAGAACGTGCAGAAGCTGCTGCGGGCCATGAACTACAGGCCGGAGGATTTCCTGCGGGCGCTGAGCGAGGTCCGGGGCGCGACCCGGGTCACCAGCGACAATCCGGAGGAAACCTATGACGCCCTGAAGAAGTACGGTTCCGATCTGGTGGACCTGGCCCGGAAGCAGAAGCTGGATCCGGTCATCGGCCGGGACGCGGAAATCCGGAACGTGATTCGGATTCTGAGCCGGAAAACCAAGAATAACCCGGTTCTGATCGGTGAGCCCGGCGTGGGCAAGACCGCCATCGCGGAGGGGCTGGCTCAGCGGATCGTCCGGGGGGACGTGCCGGACAGCCTGAAGGAAAAGACCATCTTCTCTCTGGAT
>CAZMFY010000216.1:0-4462 GCA_964565635.1 uncultured Oscillospiraceae bacterium | reverse complement strand
TGAGATGCGCCTGAACTATGAGGCGCTGGCGGGCTCCGGGATCCATTTTGAGAAGCTCCATGCCACGGGCGGCGGAGCCAGGAGCAAGCGTTGGATGCAGATGAAGGCCGATGTGCTGAACCTGCCCATTACGGCGCTGAAAACCGTGGACGCGGGCACCGCGGGTTCCGCCATGCTGACCGGCATTGCCGCGGGACTGTACCGGGATCTTCCCCAGGCCGCGGCCCATCTGGTGCAGGAGATGGAAACCTATTATCCCCGCAGCGATATGCACGCAAAATACATGAAAATTTACGAGCGGTACAAGGCGCTCTATCACGCCGTCCGCCCGCTGATGTGAGGTAAGAAAAATGCTTGTTAATCTGGTTGAAATTCTGAAGCTGGCCGAAGAAAAGAAATGCGCCGTGGGCGCCTTCAACACCCCGAATCTGGAATGCGTCAACGCCGTGATCGGCGCGGCGGAGAGACTGAATGTTCCGGTGATCATCGCCCATGCGGAACTGCATGAGGAGGTTTCCCCCCTCGCAAAGATCGGTCCGGTGATGGTGCAGGCCGCCGGGACCGCAAAAGTTCCCGTCTGCGTCCACCTGGACCACTGCGAGCACCTCGACTATATGCGGCAGGCGCTGGAGATCGGGTTCACCGGCGTCATGTACGACGGCAGCACCCTGCCCTATGATGAAAACCTGGAAAACACCCGGAAGGCCGTGGCCATGGCGAAGGATTACAACTGCGGCGTGGAGGCGGAGCTGGGGGCCCTTGCCTCCCGGGAAGGCGGCGCGGCCAGCGCCTCCGGCCCGGTTTACACCGATCCCGACGAGGCTGTCCGCTTCTGCCGGGAGACCGGCATCGACGCGCTGGCCCCCAGCTTCGGCACGGCCCACGGGATCTACAAATCCAGGCCGGTTCTCGATCTCGATCGGGTGAAGGTGATTGCCGAAAAGACCGGCCTGCCCCTGGTCATGCACGGCGGCAGCGGCGTCTCTCCCGAAGACTACCGCACCGGCATCGCCAACGGGCTCAGAAAAATCAATTACTACAGCTATATGTCCAAGGCGGGCACCCAGGCAGTCAGGGAACTGCTGGCGCGGGAAGACGTGACCTTCTTCCATGACCTGGCCCTGGCGGCGGAGAAGGCCATGAGCGCCGACGCGGAGAAGGCCATGCGGGTTTTTGCCGGGATGTAAAAAGAGAAGAACGAATGGAACAGAGCGGAACAGAGGGACCGGAACAAAAAGGACCGTCCCTCTGTTCCCTGGAACTGCTGCTGACGGAAGCCCAGTGCCGGTGGCTGGATCTTCAGACGGACAATGTGAATTCGTGAGGAAAGGGCGCTGGCTATTTGTCGCTGGCTGAACATTCAGACGGACGTCGTGATTTCATAACGGAAAGCCGCCGGTTATCATCGGGTGATGAAGACCGGCGGCGGTTTTTTTTCGAAGGAAAAACGGGGTGGAACGAAAAGGACCGTTCCTCTGTTCCAGAGGTGGAACGAAAAGGACCGTCCCTCTGTTCCATGGAGGTGGAACGAAAAGGACCGTCCCTCTGTTCCAAATTTGCGCATTCTCCTGAATGAATTGCATGCAAAATATGCATATTACATTGACAACAAGATGCAAATAAAGGAACGGAGGTGGAACGAAAAGGACCGTCCCTCTGTTCCACAAAGGAACGGAGGTGGAACGAAAAGGACCGTCCCTCTGTTCCACACATTGACGGGGAGGGGCAGGCGTGATATGCTTTGCATGATACGGCGGACGGGGATGAGCCCGGCCGCGCCATGAATCCGAATACGTCAGGAGGTTTTCTATGCTCAGTCAGAAAACGGCAGCCGCGGTGCTCGATGCGGCCCTGCGCTCCGGCGGCGATTTTGCCGAGATCTTTCTGGAGGACCGCAGAAACAACGTCCTCACCATGCGCTCCAGGCGCATCGAAACGGTGAACTCCAACCGCCTGCACGGCGCGGGGGTCCGGGTGTATTCCGGGCTTTCCTCCGTGTATGTTTACACGAACGACACGTCGGTCGAGGGCCTGCTGGACTGCGCCGCCCGCGCCGCCGCCGCGATCTCCGGCCCCGATCTGCGGAAGGCCGCGGCCTTTGCCCAATCCCAGGGCCCGAATGTGCACATCATCAAGGAGCTTCCGTCCCAGGCCGACACCCGGAAGAAGATTGAAAAGATCAAGGCCGCCGGCGCGATTCTGGAGATGTATCCCGAGGTCGTGCAGGGCATCGTCAACTACACCGATTCCGAGCAGCGGGTCTGGATCGCCAATTCCGAGGGCCTGTTCAAGAACGATCTGCGGGTTTACACCCGCTTTTCCGTGAACGCGGTGGCTTCGAGCGGCACCGAAAACCAGACCGGCTCCTGCAGCCCCGGCGCGATGCAGGGCTTTGAGCTGTTTGACCGCACGGTGGATCCGGAAATGTGCGCCCATGAGGCGGCGAGAACGGCCGTGCGCATGCTGCACGCCCCGCTGTGCCCCTCTGGCATGATGCCCGTCGTCATCGACAACGGGTTCGGCGGTGTCATTTTCCACGAGGCCTGCGGGCACTCCCTGGAGGCGACCTCCGTCGCGCCCGGCCACAGCGAGTTCTCCGGGAAGCTGGGCCAGCAGATTGCCTCCGAGCGGGTGACCGCCATTGACGACGGCACCATTCCCAACGCCTGGGGCAGCGAAAACATCGATGATGAGGGCAATGAGCCGACGAAGCTGGTGCTCATCGAAAACGGCATCCTGAAGAACTACATGATCGACCGGCTGAACAGCCGGAAGATGGGCATGCCGGTCACCGGCTCCGGACGCCGCCAGGGCTACATGTTTGCCCCCACCAGCCGCATGCGGAACACCTACATCGCCGCGGGGAACGACAGCGAGACCGAGATGATCGCCACCATGGGCGACGGGCTTTACTGCCGCAAGATGGGCGGCGGCTCGGTGGATCCGTCCACGGGCAAGTTTAACTTTTCCGTGCAGGAAGGCTATCTGGTCCGGGACGGCCGCATCATCCACCCGGTGCGGGGCGCCAGCCTCATCGGGCGGGGCAGCGAGATCCTCATGAAGATCGACCGGGTCGGCCGGGATATGCAGATGGCCCAGGGCATGTGCGGATCCCTGTCGGGGTCCGTGCCCACCAATGTGGGTCAGCCCATGATCCGCGTGTCCAGCCTCACCGTCGGCGGCGCGGAATAAAGGAGGAATCAACATGGACAAATATATCAGAAAGCTCCTTGCGGCCGCCGGCGAGGCGGGCATTACCGCCGCGGAGGTCTATCTGACCTCCAGCGACCGCTTCCGCGCCATGTGCCAGGAGGGCGTGATCAACGACTATACCGTCAACAGCACCCGGGGCCTGAGCCTGCGGGGGATCTACAACGGCCGGATGGGGTACGCCGGCACGGAGGCCTTTGACGAGGAATCCATCGGCCAGCTGGTTTCGGGCGTGATTCAGTCCGCAACCTTCTCCGAGGATGACAGCGTGCAGGAGATCTATCCCGGGGACGCGGCGTATCCGGAGGTGGACAACTACGCGCCGGCGCTGGACGGCGTGACGCCCGAGGAAAAGCTGGAGTACATCCGGGAGGCGGAGAAGACGCTGCTGGCCTGCGATCCGAGGATCGCGGCCGCGACCTACAATATGATCTCCACCGCGTCGGCCACGATCCGCATCGTCAACTCCTACGGTCTGGATCTGCAGACCCGGGACAACGTCATTTTCAGCTACATCAGCGCCCTGGCCCGGGAGAACGGGCAGAGCGCCGGGGAGAGCGCCCTGCGCGTGGGCCGCGAGTTCCGGAAGGAAGAGGCCGAAAAAATGGCGAAGGAAGCCGCCGAGAAGACCCTCTTCATGTTGGGCGCTGCGCCGGTGAAGAGCGGCGTGTACCGCACCATTTTCGATCCATACGCCATGAGCGATCTGCTGGAAACCTTTTCCGGCATTTTCTCCTCGGAGAACGCCCAGCAGAATATGAGCCTGCTGGCGGGCCGGGAGGGCGAGAAGATTGCCTCGGAGGCGGTGACCCTGGTGGACGATCCGCTGCTGAGGGGCGGCTTTGAGAGCCGGGCCTTTGACGATGAGGGCGTGGCCTGCCGGACGCTTAACGTGGTGGAGGACGGGGTTCTGAAGACGCTGCTTTACAACCTCAAGACGGCCCGCAAGGCCGGCGTGAAATCCACCGGCAGCGCTCGCAAAGCCGGTTACGCGGCGCCTGTGCGGGTGGCCCCCAGCAATTTCTTTTTCAAGCCCGGCACGAAGAGCCCGGAGGAGCTCATGGAGGAGATGGGCGAGGGCCTCGTGATCACGGAGGTCGGCGGGCTGCATGCCGGCGCGAACCCCCTGAGCGGCGATTTCAGCCTGATTGCGGAAGGCTATACGGTGCATGAGGGCAAGAAGGACAAGCCGGTGGAGCAGATCACCGTGGCCGGGAATTTCTACGAGCTGCTCAAATCCATCCGGGTGGTG
>CAZMFY010000215.1:0-4479 GCA_964565635.1 uncultured Oscillospiraceae bacterium | reverse complement strand
ATCCCCGGTGGATGGGTGTTTTTCCGGCCTGACCGCAGAGGGCTGTGTTTTCCGCTCTTTTCTTTTTGCCTGAACGGCCCCGGAGGGATTCTTCCGGAGGCCGGACGGAAAAGGAGGAAGCATGGCGAAAGCGGAGCTTACGGCGGTGGTCGAGCCCAAATGCCGCCGGGTGGCGGAGGACATGGGGTACGAGCTGGTGGAGGTGGCGCTGGACCGGGAGCCGACCGGCCGGTATCTGCGGATCTACATCGACCGGCCGGAGGGAATCACCCTGGACGACTGCGAACGCTTTCACCGGGCGGTGATGCCCCTGGTGGAAAACTATGATTACGACTTTATGGAGGTATCCAGCCCAGGCATCGACCGCCCCCTGAAGACGGACAGGGATTTCGAGCGGAATCTGGGAACGGAAGTGGAGATCCGCCTCTTCAAGGCCATGGACGGCGTGAAGGAACTGAAGGGAATCCTGGCGGGATACGATCGGGAGAGCCTGACGGTGGAGACAGGCGGGGCGGAAAAGCGCATCCCCCGGAAGGCGGCTGCGCTGGTGAAGCCCCTGGTGGATATGGAAGGCATCGAGGACGTAGTATTTGAAGAAAGCGAGAACGAAAACGCATGAAAGCGCAGAAGAAAACCACGGTAAAGCCTGAAAACAGGAATGCGGAGATCATTGCGGCCATCCGCATGCTGGCCAAGGAAAAGGAGATCGACGAGGAGCGCCTCTTTACGATGATCGAGGATGCGCTGAAGGCCGCCTACCGGAAGAACTCCTCCCGGAACGAGGCGACGCCCGCCATGCTGGACGTGCAGATCAACCGGATGACCGGGGAGATCTCCGTTTTCGCCAAGAAGGCGATTGTGGAAGAAGTGGAGATGCCGGTCAACCAGATTACCCTGGAGGACGCGCAGAAGATCAACCCCACCTACAAGATGGGCGATATCGCCGAGGTGGACGTGACCCCCAGCGGGTTCCTGCGGGTCGCGGCCCAGACCGCGAAGCAGGTGATCATCCAGAATATCCGGGAAGTGGAACGGGGAAAGATCTACGAGGAATATTCCGAGAAGGAAAACGAGATTCTGACCGGCATCGTCCAGCGGATCGAGCCCAACGTGGTCTACGTGGATCTGGGCCGGACGGAAGGCGTGCTGGAAAAGAGCGAGATGATCCCCGGCGAAGAGCTGCATGACGATGATCATATCAAGGTTTACGTGCTGGCGGTTCAGCGGACGGTGAATACCGCCAACTACGCGCCCCAGGTCTATGTAAGCCGGACGCACCAGAACCTGGTGAAGCGGCTGTTCGAAATGGAAGTGCCGGAGATCGCCGGCGGCATCGTGACCATCAAGGCCATCGCCCGGGAGGCGGGCAGCCGCACCAAGATCGCCGTGCACAGCCAGGACCTGATGATCGATCCGGTCGGCGCCTGCGTAGGTCAGCGGGGCAGCCGGGTGGAACGGGTGGTCGCCGAGCTGAAGGGCGAAAAGGTGGATATCATCAAGTGGAGCAGCAATCCGGCGGAATTCGTGGCCAACGCGCTGAATCCCGCCCACGTGCTGAGCGTATATCAGGCCAGGGAGGAAAAGGCCTTCCGGGTCATCGTGCCGGACAATCAGCTGAGCCTGGCTATCGGCAAGGAAGGGCAGAACGCCCGCCTGGCGGCGAAGCTGACCGGCTGGAAGATCGACATCAAGAGCCAGAGCCAGATGGCGGAGCTCAACGACATGGTGGACGAGGAAGGCCGGCTGGTGAACTACGTGCAGCTGGAAACGCCGGTCTATGACAGCTTTACCATGGACTTTGACGACAGCCTGAACGGGGACGACGATACCATGTAATCCCTTCGGGGCGGAAAGGCGGCGAAGAGCGTGAAGACGCGGAAGATTCCGCTGCGGATGTGCGTGGGCTGCCGGCAGATGAAGGAAAAGCCGACCCTGATCCGGGCGGTCTGCTCCCCGGAGGGGGTGCTGAGCCTGGATCCTACGGGGAAAAAGCCGGGCCGGGGCGCGTACGTATGCCGCAGCGGGGACTGCCTGGCCAGAGCCATCAAGCAGCGGCAGCTGGAACGGCAGCTGGGCACGGAAATGACGGACGCGGTCCGCGCGGCGCTGCTGGAGGAGCTGGAAGCCCTCCGGGAGGCGGAGCATGGATAAGGAGCGGCTGAAGGGGCTGCTGGGACTGAGCGTCCGGGCGGGGCTGGCTTCCTTCGGGGAGGACACCTGCCGCCGGGCGATGCAGAAAGGGGCCGCCGGGATGCTGCTGATGGACGGCGGCATCGCCGAGGGATCGGCGGAGAAGGTCAGAAGGCTCTGCGGGGCATCCGAAACGCCCTGCTTCAGCCTTCCGGAAGGCATGCTGGAGGAAGCCACCGGCAGACCCGCGAAGGTCATGATCCTGCGGGCGGGAAGCCTGACGGAGAAGATCCGGGAAGGGCTGGCCGAAGCCCGGGGAACGGAATAAAAGAAACCGCCGGAGGAATGCGGCGGCGGTCTCCGGGAAGAAAGAACAATCTGATTTCAAATTGCCGTAAAACGGCAGGGGGTACAGAGGGCGCATGGCAAAAGGAAACTTGATCAAAACAGCCAGGGAACTGGTGGAAGAATCCGCGGAAAGCCTGGCGAAGGCCAGCCGTGCCCGCAGGGACGCGGACAGCCTTTTTGAAGAGCTGAAACGGATGGAGGGGGCGATTGCCCGCCGGAAGGAAGAAGCCGCTGCTCAGCGCAGGCGCGAGGAGCAGCTGCGGGTTCAGTCCACCCATTCCAGAGCCTATACCATGCTGGATGAAGAGGAAAAGGCCCAGATGGAGGCAGCCCTGAAGGAGGAGCGGGAAAAGACAGCCCAGGCGGCGCAGCCGGAAACGGCCGCGGCTCCGGCTGAAGCGGCGCCGGCGGCGCCGGTGAAGACCCCGGAACAGCCTGCCCCTGCAGCGGAAAAGAAGGAAGAAAAGGCGAAGGAGGAGCCCAAGGCGGAGCAGCCGGCGAAGGCGGAAGTCCCCGCGGCGGCGGAAGCGCCGAAGCCCGTGGAAGCGCCGAAGCCCGCGGAGGAAAAGAAGCCCGCGGAAGCGCCGAAGCCCGTGGAAGCGCCGAAGCCCGCGGAAACGCCCAAGCCCGCGGAGACGCCGAAGGCGGAAACCAAAGGGGAAGCCAAGGCGGAGCCGGTTTCGACGGAGCGCGCCGGGGAAGCCCCTGCCGAGAAGCCAGCGGAGAAGCCGGCGGCGAAGCGGGAGGAAAAGCCCCTCCGGCCTCAGGAGCCGAAGAAGCCGGAGATCCGGAAGCCGGAGCAGCCCAAGCGTCCGGCCATCGGCCAGATTATCAGCCGGCCCGGAGACGCGCCGGCCCAGCCCGCCAAGCCTGTGGGACTGGCGCCCAACGTGATTCGCGCGCCTCAGCCCGGCGCCCAGCGGCCCGCGGTGCGCCCGATGAACGGGCAGCAGGGGCCCTACGGACGCCCGGTGGGCGGACAGCAGCCCCGGGGCCCCTATGGGCAGCCTGTGGCAGGCGCCCAGCGGCAGGGCCCTTACGGCCGTCCGGTGAACGCCCAGCAGCAGGGTGCCGGCGGACGCCCGGCAGGCGGCCAGCAGGGACCGTACGGCCGTCCGGCGGGCGGCCAGCAGGGCGGATATAACCGTCCGGTTCCCAACAAGGACGCGGCCCCCGGACGGGGCCAGCAGGGCGGCTTCGGCGCCTCCAGAGGACAGCAGACCCGCCGGTCCAGCGCGCCGGAGATGGTGCCGCTCATGGAGAAGGAGCGGGTCTCCAATTACGATCCCAACAAGAAGAACTACGAGCGGCAGCATGATCCGGAGCGGGTCGCCCGCAACAAGAAGCAGCAGAGCAAGCAGAACTCCCGCTTCAACGGCTATGACGACGAGCCGATCCGCGGGGGCAAGCGGGCCCGGGCGAAGAAGCCCAGCGCCCAGCAGATGATGGCGCCCATCAAGATCGAAACCGCCTACATGGCCGGGGATACGATTACGGTGCGGGATCTGACGGAAAAGATCGGCAAGCCCGCCGGCGAGATCATCAAGAAGCTGTTCATGCTGGGGAACATGGCCACCATCAACAGCGAGATCGACTTCGATACGGCGCAGCTGGTTTGCTCCGATTTCGATATTACGCTGGAGCGGAAGCAGGAGCAGACCGCAGAAGCGGCCCTGGTGGCGGAAGACTTCGACGACGCCGAGGAAAATCTGGAAGAACGTCCGCCGGTCGTGACCATCATGGGCCACGTCGACCACGGCAAGACGAGTCTGCTGGACTACATCCGCAAAAGCCGCGTGACCGCGGGCGAAGCCGGCGGTATCACACAGCATATCGGCGCCTACACGGTGAACGTGGACGGACGTCAGATCACCTTCCTGGACACCCCCGGCCATGAGGCCTTCACGGCCATGCGCGCCCGCGGAACCCAGGCGACGGATATCGCCGTGCTGGTGGTGGCGGCGGACGACTCCGTCATGCCCCAGACCGTGGAATCCATCA
>CAZMFY010000214.1:0-4593 GCA_964565635.1 uncultured Oscillospiraceae bacterium | reverse complement strand
GCCTGACGGCAGCCTGCTTTTTATTCCATTTATACAACATAAGCGCCAGAAGCTCCCAGCTGGCGGGCCAGGGCCGCGAAGCGCTCCGCGTAAGCGGCCTCCGTCTCCCCGTCGCCGATGAGAGCCTGGTTCTTTTCGGAAACTCCGTAGGGCCGATACCGGATGATTTTATAGGGGCAGGCGCTTCCAATCTGCTGCGCTGTCCATCTCACCGTATCCTCATTTTCTGTATCCCGGTCTGGAAAAATCACCGTCCGGACTTCCGTCAGCTTCCCCGCGGCCAGCAGGAACCGGAGACTCTGTTTCACCATGGTGCCGTCCTGGCCAGTGAGCCGCAGGCTCCAGGCGGGATCCGTCGCCTTGACGTCCAGCATCACCCCGTCGGTCACGGCCAGCAAATCCGGATCCCGGCTGAAATCGAAGGCGCCGTTTCCGTCGATCAGGCAGGTTTTCCCATGCTTTCTGACCTCGGCAAACAGGGCCTTCAGAAAATCGGGATACAGGGTGCAGTCCCCGCCGGACACGGTGATCCCCTCGATATAGGGGAAGGTGCGGGTCAGTTCCTGCATCACATCGTCGACGGTTATCCACCGGATCCGGGGAGAGGCGGAATGGGGACAGACCTTCAGACAGGTATCGCAGAGTACGCACCGATCCGGATTCCATTCGACTTTTCCACCCTTCAGGGAAAGCGCCCCCGCCTTGCAGTAGGATACACAGACCCCGCAGTGACGGCAGAGATGAATGGTTTCCGGGTTGTGGCAGTAAAGGCAGGAGAAGGAGCAGCCCTGAAAAAAGATGGAGGTCCGGCAGCCCGGACCGTCCACATTGGAAAAGGGAATGATTCTGTTGACAGGCGCTTTATTCATGCTTCTGTACCCTTCGGTCTAACGCGTGTCCGCCGTCCTGGGCGCCCATGCCGTACAGGGTGACCTGGTTGAGGGACTGCTTCTTCTGGCGGAGCTTTTCGATCTCGCTCTTTTTGACCAGATAGCCCGTAACCCGGACCACGTCGTTGTTTTCCAGATACCCGGAGAAATACCGAAGCCCCTTGGCCAGGGAACCCTTCACGATGGAAAGGATCGCGTCCGGGGTTTTCAGCCAGGTTTCCTCAAACTTGAAGATATCCCCGGTTCCGGTGGGGAAGTAGGGATGGAACTGCTCGTTGACTTCAAGCTGATCCAGCATGGAGGGCTCGGCGCCGATGGGAATCCGGGTTCCGGGGGAATCATCCATGCCGTCCGTGTCAATGCCCACCTGGGCGTGGAGCCGGTAGTGATGATCGAAGGCTTCGCAGTAGGGGGCTACATGCTCCGCCACCCGCTTCTCGATGGCATCCATGATCCGGCGGCCCAGCGCGGTCGCCTCCGGATTCAGGCCGAAGCCCTTTTTCACGTCCTTGATGCCCAGCAGGTGGTTGCAGCATTCGGCGAGTCCCACCACGCCGAACATGCCGATGAAATTCTCCCGGCGGACGAAGCCTTCCGTGACCAGGAAGTTGGAGGTAAAGAAGCTGGACTGCTCCACGATAAAGCGAACCCGCTTATCCATGTATTCCAGCTGAAGGTCGATATACTTCGGAAGCTCGTTGGCGATGAAATCCTCCGGATCCTTGGCGTCCAGGGAGCATTCGTACAGCCGCATGCGGGGCAGGGTATATCCGCCGCCGCCGATCATCAGCCCGTTATAGCAGGAGGCGATGGCGTATCTTTCGCCCCATTCCCGCACAAACATCCGATGGTTGGCAAAGGAAGGCTTGGCGGTTTTCAGCATGCAGCGAATGCAGGCCATCGCAAAATCATCGCTGGTCTTTTCCGGATCATAGCGCAGGGTCAGGTTGGGAACCGCCAGCTGCATTTCTTCCGTCAGCTCCAGCAGGATCCGCCCGGTGACGCTGTCCTCCGGGCCGATATCCGCGTGCACGAAGGAATCGGTCTGGATCCGGTCAATGTTCCGGAGAAACAGCCGGAGCACCTTTTTCGCGTATTCCCGGTCTTCCTTGACCACAAAGGGCTCCAGCAGCTTGTCCAGATCCCCCAGATAGACCGGATAGGTGGTAATGGAAGGGACGTGGCAGTAAAAAATCTCCAGCACGTTTACCGCTTCCAGCAGATCCTTCGGCGGATCCAGCTGCAGAAATTCGCATCCCTTCCGGAAAAGAAGCTCGTAATCCGGACAGATATACCGGGGCCGAAAGGGCATGACGCCCTCATTCAGATCGCACAGGGCTCCCTTCGCCTTGGCGGCATAGTATTCATCCGAATAACGGAGGGTGGTATCCGTGCTTTCCCCCAGCCGGGCCAGGGCGACCAGCTCCTGCCGATAGGTGAGTGTAGTATCCTGGATAATATTCAGGGCATCCGACAAAACAGGCACCTCCTTATATCAAAAAACAGATCCTGAGAACGGCCATATTTTATGCCATTTCCAGGGCACTGTCAAACATTACAATTATCTAACACCTTACGGAAACGGTTGACCGAAGCTTCAAAATTTCGTAAAATAAAGGATAGCAGTTAAACCCTTTTTTCATTTGCCTGCTCATATTCGGGGAGAAGGAGGCGGATTTCTTGTCAAAAGAGCATGTGGATATGTCCGTGCCTGTCATTGAGATGCGCGATATCGTCAAAAAATTCGGTAATTTTGTGGCGAATGACGGGATCAATCTGACGGTGCACAAGGGGGAAATTCATGCCATCTTAGGAGAGAACGGCGCGGGGAAGTCGACGCTGATGAACCAGCTGTACGGCCTTTTGAAGCCCACGTCCGGGGATATTCTCGTCAACGGCAAGAAGATTGTCATGAACAATCCCAGGGATGCCATTGACGCGGGGATCGGCATGGTGCACCAGCACTTTATGCTGATCCAGCCTTTCACGGTGACGGAGAACATCGTGCTGGGCGCCGAGCCCATGAAGGGGATCACGGTTGACATGAAGACGGCCCGCAAGAACGTGGTGGAGCTGTCCGAGAAGTACGGCCTTTCCATCGATCCCGACGCTAAAATCGAGGATATTTCCGTGGGCATGCAGCAGCGGGTGGAGATTCTGAAGGCCCTGTATCGCGGCGCGGACATCCTGATTCTCGATGAGCCCACCTCTTCCCTGACGCCTCAGGAAATTGTGGAGCTGATCGAGATCATGCACAATCTGACCGCGGATGGGAAGAGCATTATCCTGATCACCCATAAGTTAAAGGAAATCAAGGAATCCGCCGATTTCTGCACCATCATCCGCATGGGCAAGTATATCAACACAGTGGATGTGGACCAGGTGGACGAGAACGATCTGGCTGCCATGATGGTAGGCCGGAAGGTCACCTTCAAGGTGGATAAGCCCCCCATGGAGCCGGGCCGAGTGGTGCTGGACGTGAAGGACCTCCACGGGGTGGATTACCGGGGCGTGGAGATCCTGAAGGGGCTGAACCTGCAGGTTCACGCCGGGGAGATTGTCGGAATCGCCGGCATCGACGGAAACGGCCAGACGGAGCTGGTGGAGATTCTGACGGGTCTGCGGAAGGGAACCTCCGGGGACGCCACGGTGAACGGGGTCAGCATTTACAATAAATCCCCCAGCTACGGCTTCCTGCACGGGGTTTCCAGCATTCCGGCGGACCGGCAGAAGCACGGGCTGGTGCTGGACTTTTCCATCGAGGACAACCTGATTCTTCAGAACTACGAGGAAAAACCCTACGCAAAGCGGAAGATCCTTCAGCGGGCGCCCATTAACAAGCATGCCAGCGAATCCATCGAAAACTTCGATATCCGGCCTGGCAACAGCGAGAAGCGTCCTGCTGGGACCCTATCCGGCGGCAATCAGCAGAAGGTGATCATTGCCCGGGAGGTCCAGAACGACAAGGATCTGCTGATCGCGGTGAACCCCACCCGGGGTCTGGACGTAGGCGCCATCGAATATGTGCATCAGTATATCGTGCATCAGCGCAACAAGGGGAAGGCCGTGCTGCTGGTCTCCTTTGAACTGGACGAAATCATGAGCCTCTCCGATGTGATTGACGTCATTTTTGACGGAAAGATTGTCAGCTCGATCCCGGGCGGACAGGCGGACGAGAATGAGCTTGGACTTCTGATGGCGGGAGGGAAAACGGCATGAAAAAGAAGTCGCTCCTGGATATTATTTCCGAAAACACCTTTATTCACATTCTCCTGTCCATTCTGCTGGGCTTTCTGGTGGGAGCCGCTTTCCTGGCGGTCATGGGGCTTTCCGTGGGGAAGGCTTACGGCCGGCTGATCAACAGCGTAACCTCCCTGAAGGGCTTTTCCTACGTGATCGTGTATTCCGTTCCCTATATTGTGGCGGGCCTCTCCGTAGCCTTCTCCTTTAAGACCGGCGTGTTCAACATCGGCGCGGAGGGCCAGTTTGTGGTGGGATCCATGGGCGCCGCGGTGGTGGCGATTCTGCTGCCCGACCTGCCCAAACCCGTGCTGATCCCCCTGTGCTTCCTGGCCGCCATGCTGATGGGCGCAATCTGGGGTATAATCGTGGGAATCCTCAAAACTAAAAGAGGCATCAACGAAGTGCTGAGCATGATCATGTTCAACTGGATTGCATTCTATCTTTCCAATTATATTGCCGG
>CAZMFY010000213.1:0-4594 GCA_964565635.1 uncultured Oscillospiraceae bacterium | reverse complement strand
AGTTATTCAGATGCAGCAAGTCTTGATGATGAGATAACACAACAAGCAATAGATAATACTTTTAAACAAGTTTCTACTGATGCTTATAATGCCTCTGATATGGGATATGTAGATAGTTTAATGGATAGAGCAAGTGTATATAATGAGCTTATTGACCCAATGTATAGTGCTTATTATGGTGAGAATGATACAGTTAGTCAACGATTAGACAACACGAGAGAAACTGCTTTAAAACACTTATTAAACAAAAGTATAGCTAGAAGTACAAACTCACCTTATCAAATAGGAGATACTATATATCAACCTAATGCTCCACTTAGACAAAGCTACATAGATAAAGTAAATAAGCATAAAAATAATTTAAGCTCTAGGTATTATAATAGATTTTCTAAAGACGATAGTACAAAGTTTAGATATGGTAATAAAGCAAAACTTGAAACTTCAAGTAATTTAATGAATGATTATAGAAATAGAAATTCTAATAAAAATACTAATGATAAAGAAACTAAGTCTAACAACAAATCAAATAAAACTACAAAAACTACAAATATAAATAAAACTACAAGAACTACAAATATAAATAAAACTCAAAAGAAAGTAGCTAAGGCAGTTTCAAACTCTACTAAAAATGTAAAGAAATCTACTACAAATGCCAAAAATAACATAAAGAAAAATACAAACACTAAAACATCAAGTGCTAAAACTCAAAAAGCAATAAATAACTCTAAGAAAAACGTTAAGAAATCATTAAATAACTCTAAGAAGAATACTAAAAAATCAAAAAATAATTCATTAAAGAACTTAAAGAAAAATATAAGCAAATTATTTGGGAAGTAAAAACAAAGGGGTAAGTTATGAGTAGAAAAAATGAGATTAAAAAGAAATTACAACAGAATAAGAAAACCAGGGTAGAGAGCAGTAATAAAAAATATAATACAAAAATGTCTAAGTCTGACCAAAATTATATAAATGGTAATTATACAAAAGCTGTTAATCAAAAGGTTTATGGAGTAAAGTATCAACTTTCAAAGGGTAATAAAGTTAACGGATATGGTGATGATTACGTAGATACTAAAGGTATGAAAAGGAGTAGGTATCTAGCAAAACAAAATGGTGAAAATCCTTATGAAGCAGAGTTTCTTTATCAACCTGGTACTCCTAAAAAATATGTAGAAGGTGGTACTAAAGCAGATGGAAGTAAATATGAAGGTTTCTATTCTCAAAGTAGGCGTTTAAAAAGCCATGAAAAAGAAAGTTACAAAAATACAGGCACACTAAATCACAAAGATTATATGCCTAAAAAGGATTATGCAATTCTTAGTTCTGCTAATAAAAATGCTAAAAAATTTAAGGACCACTTAAATATCTCTTCTTGGGATGGTATTAAAACTGCAAGAGAAAATCAACGTACAGGAAAACATCTTAGTAATGCTTTTGAGTTTGTAAAGGGTGGAGCAAAAGATATATTACTTGACCCTGTTGCAGACGCTATAAAGATTGCAGATTATCTTGGAAGTACAACTGTTGCAGGTATAGCAGGTCTTGCAGAAGATAGTGGTAATTTATATAAAGCAATAGCAGACCCTAAACGTGATTTAAAATACTATTCAAAAGGTAAGTCATATTTAAAGGAAAACTTAAAAAGTAACTTTGATAGCTTAAATAAAACTGGGTCTGGTCAAAGTATGAGTAAATATTTACACGAAGCTAGGCAACGTGGGTTTGAAGAAAATTATAATTTACTTAAAGAACAAGGTAGATATAAAGACGCAGAAGAGTATAAGAAAAACTATGAAAAAGAAACACCTGTTGCAACTAGAGTTTTAAATGTAACTGGATTTGTTGGAGATTTGGCTGCTCCTTCTACTCTTGAAAATATAGCATTTGGTGTTGGTAAAGGTTTGGTTAAAAATACTGCCAAATCATTTAAAGATATGGTAAAAGGTACTGCCGATTTATCGACAGGTATATTGCCAGAAGAGACTGCTAAACTTATGGCTAAAGCTCAAAAATATACAGGTAAAGCAAGTGGCTCTAGTGATGATGTGTTTTATAGTGGTAAAAAAGCTACTTCAAAAGTTGATAAACTTTTAGACAATAATTATGAAAAAGTATTAGTTAGGGATAATTTAAAAGAAAATTTTAAAATACCTAAACTTACTAAATATCTTGAAAAAATAATGTCTAACTCTGGTAAAGACACTTTATATGCTAAAGAAATTGATAGTGTAAAAGATTTAGCTAGAGACGTATCTAAAAATAAAAAGAATGTAAATATTAATGACTCACAAAAATACAACCTTCCTTCGTCTAATTACAATGTAGATACTCATGTTAAAAAAGACCCAGAACTTAAAAAATATGGTTATGATAAAGGTAATAGATATTATGAAGATTATGATGTGGAGTTTTTTAAAGAAGTGGATCGTTGGCAAAACATTCTTGATAAAGACCCAGATAATCGTTTAAAAAATATAGAACGTATGAAAAAATACAATAAAGAAGTATATGACTATATGCAACAAGTTGTTGAAGATGATATAGGAGTATTTAACGCAGAAGAGTTTTTAAATAATCTAAATAAAAAGAATAATGTTAAAGAAGATATAACTCCAACAGATTTACCTAAAGCACAAGAGTCAATATATCCTAAAGAGCAATACGTTGGTAAAGAATATATTAACAATCATTATTGGGTTGGTCCAGAAGAGCTTGGTAATAATTTTGATGAGTCTATAAAAAATATAAACGATATTAATAAAACATATAATAAATTTAATAAGAAAGTTCTTGACTCTAAATTCCACAATACTCAATTTACAAAAGTACCTGGGAAGATTAAAAAAAGCAGAAAAACCCTTAATAGTAAAACTGATAAAGCAAGTATAAAAAACATAGAGAAAATAAATGATATGAATACTGAAATAGCAGTTGAAAAACTGTTAAACATAATGAATAAATCAAATCAAAAAGCAATACCTAGTAATAATGCTCGTAAGTTTGAATTTGGTAAAAATATTAGTTCTATTACTGAAAACATAATAAATGGTACTTTTGATACAGAAGGTTTTAAAAAGATTAAGGATAATGTTTTAAATGATATAACTGTAAATCAAAAAATCGAATATTTAAACAGTGTGTTATTTGGTGGTCAAGAAATAATAACAAAAAGAGCTAATAAGAAAAATATTGATATGTTTGTCAAATCTATTGATGAGATAAACGAGGCTAGTAAGATTATATCTCATTTTGAAGAGACAGGTGAGATGTTGCCTATTAAATTATCGCAAGAGACCAAAGATTTCTTAAAAATACCTAAAAATAAGCAAATTAAAGTAACTGATAAGAAAGTCGCAGGTAAGGTTGTTGATAACCCACAAGATATTATAACTGTACTTGCTAATGCTTTAATAAATAGGTCTGGGAGTTTAACAGATGCAAGATATATTGAAAAACAACAATTACTTGCTAATAAATATGGTTATAAAAAACTTCAATATGTTAAGGATGAAGTAAATGAGATTAAGAAAAAATTAAAAGCTCTTGATAAACAAACTATGACTCCAAGTGTATTAGCACAAAAACAAGAATTATCTGCAAGAAGAAAGCAATTACAAGAACTTATAGATAATAGACAATATGATTGGGACAATATACTAAAGAGTATGAATGAAACTACTTTTGATGATTATATCGCAAAAGAACACCCAGATATAATGGATAGATTAGAGTTCTATAAAAAGCAAAAACAAAATCAAATGAAAGACAGTAACAAAATAAGTTCGTGGTCAAATCCAAATGTAGTTAATAAAGATTTTAGAGATTTACGTCAAGCATCTGCCATAGTAAACAGGGGTAAAAGGATGAATTATAAGGACTTTGTAAAAAGCCAATACCAAACAATGACCTTAAAAGATAAAGCCCTTAGTGTTGTTGAATGGAAAAAAGAGATTAACAGACGTTGGAAAGAATATAATTTAGATATAGATGGAGCTGTTGATGAAAGAGGGTTAGAACTTGTACGTGGCGAAAAGATGCGTAACCAAATAAGGGATGGTGCATCATCTATTAAAAATAATAACGCAGGACAAAATTCAAGAGCAAGACAAGAAATGCTTAATGAAGCTGGTGAATATGCAGCAAATAAATATACAACTCAAGAACTTCATAAAATGAGGCATGATAAAAAGATGTTTGACCATAAAATAAATAACATAAGAAAAACATTTGACCTACCAAAACCTAGAGTAAATTCAAAAGTAAAACTTCAAAATGGTCAAAAATTTAAAGACCTACCTCCTGTTAAAGAAAACTTAACACACCTTAGAAAAACTATCCAAAAAGAAATTAAATATATGTTTGAATACCCAGAGAGGTATGATGAATTTAAAGATGCTTTTAAACAAATTAAACTTGATTATGTTAATTCATTAAGAAGTATAGGTGTTCCAGACGATAAATATTTCCATAAAGTAACTGCACTTCAAAATGAGTTAAAAGATAAAATGAATAAAATACTTGAAGGTGGTACGGATAACACTCCACTTTTAAAAATGGAACTTCAAAAACTTGCTAGTAAAGTTGATGAAACATT
>CAZMFY010000212.1:0-4607 GCA_964565635.1 uncultured Oscillospiraceae bacterium | reverse complement strand
ATGGTTTATTCCTTGCTATTATGGAGACCTCCGAACGTCCGGTACCGTCAGGCTATGTTGTCGCTTAGCCGATTTGAGCTGCTTTCTATGTTGCGAAGCCTTTCCCTGGATGCAGAGATTGTGACGGAATCCCTTGGGCGTTCTGTCTTTTTGACCTTCGAATGCAGAGAACTTACGAAAAAGGAATTATCCTTCCTCAGCACCCATTCCTGCGGGGAATTGATTGCGGAAAGAAAGGACAGCCTCTTTCGGCCGCTTTACCCTGATTCCTTGGATCTCTTTCCTGAGGATCTGCCTGAACTGATGAAGTATAAAGGCAAAACAAATCCTGTTTTTACCCGCATGATGTTAAACACGGCTTACGCGTTATCCCCCTTCATTGACCGCGATGATCCGCTGACGATTCTGGATCCGATGTGCGGCCGCGGTACCACGTTGTTCTGCACTGCCTGTATGGGCCATCATTCCGTTGGAATTGATTCAGATCAAAAGGCTTTAAAGGAGGGAATGGACTTCTTCTCCCGGTATTTACGGGAATCTGGGAAAAAACATGAAATTCATTCATTCCATTCAACTGTCGGAAACGGTGTGCCTGGAAAACAGTTTCTGTATGCGGCGAATCGGGATGCCTGGAAGCAGCACGATATACGAAGCATGACGATCCATGCGGGGGATACGATACTTTCCGATAAGCTGTTAAAAAAATCCAGCGTCCATATCTTGGTTTCAGACCTTCCCTATGGGGTACAGCATGCCCCCAGACAAGAAAAAGAGCACGATCGGTTCTCGTTATTCCTTCCTCGTTTGCTTCCTGTATGGAAGCATACGATGCAGCCTGGCGGCATCCTTGCTCTCAGTTTTAACGTATTTACATTGAAGAAATCGGCGGTCTTATCTGCCCTCAACGAAGCAGGCTTTACGCCTGTGGAAGAGCCAGCTTTTCAGAATCTGGAGCATCCTGTGGAGCAGGCTGTTCTTCGGGACGTTGTTTTCGCAAGGGTTTCATGACCCATCTTCTTTGATCCGACATTCCCTTTGATCATACCGGTATACGACCATGAACCAGGAGGGGTTTCATTATGACATATTCGGAACTGAGATCCATGACGGTTGTTCAGCTTCGCAAGCTAGCCCGTGAACATCATATTGTTCTTGGAGCCGGAATTGAAAAATCTGCCATTATCGCCAAAATAGCTTCCTCTTTGGGGATTCATTCCGATGATGAACAGCTTCCCGTTTTGAATCCTGATAATCAATATGCTTTTTCACCTGAGATTTCTGATTATCCCCCCGATCAGATGACCGCGCCGGCTTTGGAAAATGATTGGCGTGATGATCCCATGACTGCTGTAAACGCGGATTCTATGGATTCCGACAAAGAAATACCAAGTGTCGAGTCATCTTCAAAGGAACTTCATGAAAAGGATGACCCGGAAGAGAAAATATCCTCTGAAGCTCAAGCCGCTCCCGCGGAGCCTCGGTTTCAGGCGGCCTGGCACAGCGCGGACATGCTTCACACGCAAAGCCGTTCAACCTTTACCGCACCTGCTGCCGTCCGTCCTGCCTGGCAGAATCCGGGAGCATCCATCAGACCGGCCGCCCCTGAACAACGTCAGCCCCTCCGCTCTCATTCCTTCGGACCGCGATTCGGACCCGGTGCTGCACAGCGAACAGAGCAAGCGTCTGTGTCCCCTGCCGCTGAAGAGGAAAAACCGCAGTCTCCCCTCTCCCCTTTGCCTGATCATCGAATGGGGACTGCTGCGCCTGTCCCTTATTCTCCGGTGACTCCAGCCATGGCTTCCCCGGCGGCGGCACCGGTCATCTCAGACAGTACCACGCGCGAATCCTCAGCTTCCGTATCCGGTGATTCCGGAATACCTTCGCTGGAGGAACTGTTAGCCTCCGGTGAATATGAAGATGGCAGCGGCATTCTGGAACTTCATCCTGATGGATACGGTTTCCTGCGTGCTTCCAATTATATGCCTTCCTCAAAAGACATTTATGTATCTCAGGCGCAGATCCGTCGCTTTGGCCTTCGCACGGGAGATTTAATTCAAGGGAAAATCCGCCCCCCTCAGGACGGTGATAAATATGCCGCGCTTCTGTATATTGATACAGTGAATGAACAAACAGAAGAGGAAGCTTCTCACCGTCCGATTTTTGAGGAGCTGACTCCTACTTATCCAACGCGCAGGATTAGCCTGGAGGCTGTTTCAGGCGAATCACTCCCGGATATGCGGCTGATCGATCTGATTGCGCCGCTTGGCTTCGGTCAGCGGGGACTGATTTTCTGCCCTCCGGACACTGGAAAACGGGAGCTCCTCATTCACTATGCGAATACGATTTCAGCCAATTATCCCGATGCTCAGGTGCTGATGCTTCTGATTGACATCACTCCTGAGGATGCTACCCTGATTCGCGAGATCGTCAAATGCCCCGTTCTTGCATCCACTTTTGATCAGTCTCCGGATACCCATCTCCGTTTAACCGAGATGGTGATCGAACGTGCGATGCGGCTTGTGGAGCAAAAAAAGGACGTCGTTATTCTGGCTGACAGTCTGACCCGGCTTGCGAAGATCTATACTTCCTCCGCGGTTCAGCAGGGGCGCACCGTTCCCGGCATGGTAAATCCCGCATCGCTCATGCGCGCAAAGCGGATGTTCGGCGCGGCCAGGGCTTTAAAGGAAGGTGGATCGCTGACGGTCATTGCGACCATGGATATCGCTTCCGGAAATAAGGTAAACGATTCGCTGATGGAAGAATTTAAGGGTACAGCGAATATGGAGCTGATGCTGGATGCTTCTCTGGCGCTGGCCGGGATTTCCCCCGCGATTCAGCTGCAGCGCAGCTTTACGAAGAAATCTGATCTCCTGCTGAATGACCGCCAGAAGGAGGGGCTTGCCCTGATCCGCCAGATGCTGGGTACTACTTCTTCCGCCGCAGCAATACCGCAGTTGATTTCCATGATGGACAAAACATCCAGCAATCAGGATCTTTTGCTGAAGATAAAAGACTGGTTTGCCTTAATGAATATGTAAGATCAAAATCTTTATGAGAAGTGCCTCGGATTTGGACGAGGCACTTTTCATAGAGGACAATCTCGGGTATATATCGTTTTGTTTTCATACCGGTTGATCAAGAGGTGCTTTCAATGACTGATTACGGACTGCTTGCTTCTCAGGTCAAGGAAATGCTGCGCACCGAGCCCTGGTATACCGCTGCATTGAGTAATATCTCCGCCCTGCTGCTGGACTCGATTTCTGACATAAACTGGGTTGGATTCTATCTGCTGAAACAGAACCGGCTCGTGGTCGGCCCTTTTCAGGGACACCCCGCATGTATTCATATTGAAATTGGAAAAGGTGTCTGCGGGACTGCTGTTGCCGAGAACCGCATCCAACTGGTACCAGACGTCCATCTGTTTCCGGGTCATATTGCCTGCGACAGCGCATCCAGATCAGAAATCGTTCTGCCGATCCATTTCAAAGGACAGGTGGCCGCTGTCCTGGACATAGACAGCCCAATCAAAAACCGCTTTTCTTCCGAAGATGCAGAGGGACTTTCTCATATCGTTGCTTCCATCGAAGATATGATTGTATGGGAAGCATAAAACCAATCACCGAAATAAGTTAAAGCGCGCTCGTTCTATCGCGCAGATTCATGATAACACTGCGGTTGATGCCTGCTGCGGACGGCTGAAGGCGCAGCTATAATTTAAACCCGGTCACAACGGCCTGCGCAATATCCCTTCCCGAGTCATCCGTAACATCTACGATATATACACAGCTGGTTCTTCCGTCTTTTTTGCAGACTGATTTTGCGGTCAGCTTCGATCCTTTGGCCGCGTTTAAAAAACTCATACTGATCTGTTGTGCCACCGTCGGCCTGTGAACATTGCTTGAAGCCGTGGCAAAACAAAAATCAATCAGTGTTGCGATAACGCCGCCCATAATATGCCCTTCTGCATTTAGATGGCGCCCGGTAAGCGTAAGGCTGCAAACCGATCCGTTCTCTGTAAGCGCATCAAGCATAATTCCGTTTTCTCTTGCAAATCGATCCTTTTCAAAAAACAGGCGTGCTTCTTCAATGGAATTAAATTCCGACATGATCTTTCTCCTTGATCCATATAGAATGTTTTTTTGAAACAAGGCATCAATTCCGTAATTCAATGCCTGCGTCAGTATATCACCAAACTCTGTCGATTTAAAGCATCAGCGTGTAAAAACAAAAAAAGATCCCCCGGCTGCTGCTGATCAGCCTGCCGGTCGGACAAATGCATTTCAATGCCTTCCATCGGCATGCTTTCCAAAAAGAATCGTAATCGGGATAAACCACAGCCGCTCTTTTTACAGCCCTTCGGTATGCAGCGCCTCAATGCGCCTGAATATCCGATAAAAAATGCTGAATTGCTGTAATCTTTTTTTCCGCTTCCAGAACTCCAATCTGATATACGCGTTCCAGCTCTTCCGGATTTCTTTCCGTATGTCCGATTTGCAGATGCTGGGGCGGGCGAATCACAAGAGACTCTCCGGATGCCTCCCGCCGGTCGATCTCTTCCATCTGTTTGTTGTACATCAGGTGCCTTACCGCCATGGCCTCAGCAAGCT
>CAZMFY010000211.1:0-4622 GCA_964565635.1 uncultured Oscillospiraceae bacterium | reverse complement strand
CGGCGAAGGAGGCCATGGAGCGGACCCACCGGTGGGCGGAGCGCTGCAAGGCGCATCACAGCAGAGAGGATCAGGCGCTGTTCGGAATCGTTCAGGGGGCCTTCTATGAGGATCTGCGGATTGAAAGCGCCAAAACCCTGGCGGATATGGATTTCATCGGGTACGGAATCGGCGGCCTCAGCGTAGGGGAGCCGAAGCCGGTGATGTACGAAATGCTGGAAAAAATCCAGCCCTTTATGCCGGAAAACAAGCCCCGGTATCTGATGGGCGTAGGCTCGCCGGACTGCCTGCTGGAAGGCGTCCTCCGGGGAGTGGATATGTTTGACTGCGTGCTGGCCACCCGGATCGCCCGGAACGGATCGGTATTTACTCACCAGGGACGGGTGGTGGTCAAAAACGCCAGATACGCCCATGACTTCAGCCCCATGGACGACCGGTGCGACTGCTATGCCTGTACCCACTATTCCCGGGCGTATATCCGCCATCTGTTTAACGCGAAGGAGATCACCGGCGGCCGCCTGGCCTCCATCCATAACCTGCGGTTCCTGCTGCGGATGATGGAAGAGATCAGGGAAGCCATCGCGGAGGACCGGCTGCTGGATTACCGGAAGGAATTCTATGAGCGGTATGATCTGACAAAGAACTTCTGACGGGAGCCCCTTTCTCCGGCCGGAGCAGCATCCGGAAAAGCATACAAAAAAGAAGCCCCTGCGTTCGTTCCGATGGGGAACCCGCAGGGACTTCTTTTTTTCGGATCTCCGTCAGTTTTTCTTTTCCATGGAGATGGTGGTATCCCCTTCCACCACCAGGGTGAAGGAGGCTTCGTTCTTATGCTCCGCGGCGCCGCCGTTGATGGAGTACCCCCGCTTCAGCAGTCCGCCGGCCGCGGCCACCTTGATGGTGGAACCGACCGGCACCTGACCGGAGACGGCGTAGGTATTATGCCAGCCGGTGAAGCGGCAGTTGGTGCAGGTGACCGTTACCAGGCTGGATTCGTCCACCGGCGCCTCCTCTTCCTTGGCTTTGGCGGCCTCCTCTTCCGTGACGGGCTTTTTCACCTTAATCTTGACGGTGGCATTGGAGGTCAGGCCCCGGATGCTCATGCCGGTGACCTCGCCGTCCGGGGTCAGCCGAAGCGAACCGACGGTCACGTACTGGATGGTTCCTTCCGTCCCCTCCGGAATCCGCACGTAGAAATTCACGGTTTCGTTTTCGTCAAAGACCAGCTCCCGCTGGGCGGTTCCCGTCAGATTACCCTTCTTGTCCAGCCGGAAGAGATCCACCTTGCTGCCGGTGATGATCACCGGACCGCCGCTGATCTCCTGGGCGGAGGGAACCGGCGTCGCCGCGAAGATCTCGGGCGTGGGGGACGGGGTGGGGGTGGGCATTTCCGGAACCTCCAGGCCGGCGATGAGCACCATGACCAGGTCGGAATTGACGCCGGAGCCCTTGGGGCCGATATGGCAGTAAGCCGTCCAGCCATGCATTTCCTTCGGCACCTTTTTCAGGGTAATGGTCAGATTATTGGGATTCTGCACCTTCAGCCCGGCAAAGGAACCGGACAGATTCCGGCCTGTGACGACTTCCCCGGTTTCCGGGTTGGTAAAATACCAGGTGACGGGGGAATCGCCCACGCCCTTGGCCTTGACCGTAAACTTCAGATTGCCGCCGGCCTTGACCGTCTGGCTCTCCGGCTGTTTCGTGATCGTAATCGCGGCCAGGGCCGGCGTAATGCCGAGCACCAGACAGCATACCAGGATCAGCGCGAAAATTCGTCTCATGAAAAAAACCTCCAGTGGAAAAATCCTTCATATATTATCACATTTTTGTAACAACTGTAAAGGGCTGCGCCTGATTTAACCTGCGATTCATGCCAGCGGCGGGGCATCTACGCCTGACGCGCCGGAGTCTCCGCTTTTTTCATGGCCAGAATTCGGAGCATCAGGGATTCCAGGGCCCCTTCATCCCGGACCAGGCCGGATTTGATGTTCAGATCGGTTTCCAGGCACAGGGCCACCGCTTCCTTGACCTGCCGCCCGGTGAACAGGGAGGCCTGCCGCAGGTATTCTTTCAGAATGAAGGGCTTCCCGATGCCCATGGCCTCCATGATCTGATTCTGGGATCTGTGCTCATACTGCATGATCTTGACATGCTGGAGCAGGCGGAACTGCCGCAGCAGCATGGCGAGGATCCCGACCCGGGTTTCCCCGTTGTGCAGCAGGTCCGACAGCAGGGCGAAGGCCCGGGTTTCCTGCCCGGCGATCACCGCGTCCACCAGGGTAAAAATCCGAGATTCGGCGCTGGGGGTGGCCAGCAGCCGGACATCCTCCGGATTCAGCTTCGGCTCCTCCGGATGCAGGGAGGAGATTTTAGCCACCTCATTCAGCAGCTGATTCGTGTCGCTGCCGGAAATAAAAATCAGCAGATCCGCCGTGCGCTCGTCGCATTCCCGCCCCTGGGCGCGGAAGGCTTCCGTGACGAAGGAGGTCAGGGCGGGTCCCTTCAGGGGCGTAAATTCCACCAGCCCGCCCAGCTTTTTCACCGCGTTTCTGATCTTCTGCTGCTTGACCTTCTGAACGCAGTAAAAGACCAGCACCGCCGTATCGGGCACCTTGGAGAGATAGGCGATGAGATCCTCGTCCGCCTCTCCCCGGCCCACGATGGCGGGATAATCCCGGAGCAGGACCAGCCGCCGCTCCGCCAGGAAGGGGAGGGTTTCCGCGGCCTCGATGATCTGACCGGCGGAGGGCGCCTCCAGCCGGGTTTCGTTCATCTCCTCCAGCCCCTCGGGCAGGAGCACGCGGCGAAGATCCCGAAGGGCGGCCTGCTTCAGATGCTCCTCGGGCCCTTCAAAGAAGAGCACGGAGGGAACGCGGCCCTGCTTCAGCAGCTCGGCAAACTCCAGATGATTCATGGGCATCTCCGCTTTCTTTATTCAGTCGTCTCCACGCGGTCCGATTCCGGCAGGAAGGGGGTCACGGTATAGCCGTTCTCCGTAAACCGGACGGTCAGCAGCCCGTGGACCGCGGTGGAATACAGCGCCGTATCCGCTCCGAGCCGCTGCCGGAACTGCGCATGCCGCTCGGCGCTGCCGCAGGACAGCAGGGCGGTCTGGGGACGGACGGCGGCAAGGAAGGCCTCCGAGGAGGAGGAAGGGGAGCCGTGGTGGGCAACCTTGAGAAGATCCGAGGGGCTGGCGGCGTACATTTCGTAGGTGCCGCTCAGATCCCCCATCTGCAGCAGGGAGGTTCCCTTCAGTAGGAGGCGAAGCACCAGGGAGGAGGCGTTGGCGTCCTGCCCCGGACGGGTTTTCAGGATCTCCGGCCAGAGCACCGTGATCTCTCCGGAGGGCAGCGTCAGCCGGTCTCCGGCGGACAGGGTCCGGATTTCCGTGCCGCTCTGCAGGTATTCCTCCAGCAGGGCCAGCATATCCGGATGAACTTCCGCCAGCTCCGCCCGATCCGGCAGATAGATGACGGGCACCGGGATCCGATCCTCCCGGAGGGCCCGAAGACCCCCCGCGTGATCCGCGTGCAGGTGCGTCAGGATCACCGCGTCCGGCGTCAGCCGCCGGCGGTGCAGATAATTGCTGAGGACGCCGTCCTCATAGCCCGTGTCGATGACCACCGCCGCATCCCGGTCCCAGAGCAGCGCGGCGTCCGCGCTGCCGACGCTGAACTGCAGGTATTCGGTGGTTCCGTGGGGCAGGGGAATCAGGGAGACGGTCAGGGCCAGCACCCCCGAAACCACCAGATTCCGGCGGGTCCTGGCTGAAAGCCGCAGCATGGCGCAAAGCCCGGTCAGCAGGAGCATCAGCGCCAGGGCGGAGAGGAGATTCGGGGCCTGAGTCCACAGGGCGATGCCCGGAAGACGGCCCAGAAACCGCACGCAGGAAAGAAGCAGCGCGGTCATTTCCCGGCCCAGGGCGCAGAAGGGAAGGGAGAGCCAGGGCAGGGGAAGGGTGATCAGGGCCATCCAGTAAACCCCGATTATCAGCCCGCTCCAGAAGAGAAGCGGAATGTTGATCAGCCAGGCCAGCAGGGGCAGCTCCTGGAAGCCGTTCAGGGACGGCAGCAGGACACCCAGCTGGGCGCCAAGCCCGGCGGCCAGGGAGACCCGCAGATTCCACCAGCAGGTTTGCAGTGCGCCGCGAAGGGAGAAGGACCGGAGGGAGGAAAGCCGCTGCCGGTGAGGCGGGGGAGCGGGACAGAAAAGCTGCCGCAGAAAGGGAGAAACCAGGGCAATCCCCAGCACGGCGCCGAAGGACAGCTGAAAGGAGAGCCCCGTCAGCTGGACGGGGGACCAGAGCAGCATCAGGATCCAGGCGGCGGCGAGCAGATGCAGCGGGCTCCGGGGCCGCCGGAGCATCCGTCCCCGGTGGGACAGAAGAAGCAGCAGGGAAGCCCTGAGAACGGGAGAGCCGCTGCCGCACAGCAGCACGTATCCGCCCAGCACCAGGGCATACAGCCCGAGACGCGCCCCCTGAGGCAGCCGGAGCCACCGAAAAAGCAGCGCCAGAAACCCGATCAGCACGCCCACGTGGAACCCGCTGACGGACAGAATATGGGCGATTCCCAGCCGGGAAAAGGCGCTCCGGTCCTCCCGGGACAGGGAGGTTCTGT
>CAZMFY010000210.1:0-4624 GCA_964565635.1 uncultured Oscillospiraceae bacterium | reverse complement strand
CCAGTCTCCTTCCGAAAAGTATGATTGTTGCAGTGTTAAGTCTAATCAAATTCCGGTTTTCCGGGGTATCATTTCAACCTCAAACAAATCTCGTCTTGCTGCTGTTGTCATGCAGCTTCTGTTATATCTTTTCATAAGGCTTTTTTGCCAGCCACCCCCGGAACAGTCCGCCCTCAAAGAAAGAGATGACGATAAAGAAGATGTCGGCAAAGATAATAAAGATGAATGAGGGAATCAGGATGCGGGTATATTTCTTGCCGCTGAATGTTCCTTTCCGGATATGACAGCCCATGCGGACAAGAAAATACAGCACGCCCAGGTTGAAGTACAGCAGTAGCGCCGCGTTTTCCGCGAAGCTGATCCATGCGTCCCGTGGGAAGAAGCTGCCGGTGCTGATGACGCTGAGCAGCGTGTTCAGCGCCAGCAGCCCGATATTCACCAGAAACAGGATGCGTGTTACATTCAGCATCACACCGCCGCCGATGCCGACTCCGCCTCCCCAGGTCAAACCGGCACGGGTACAGGAGTGTTCAAATATCTGCATCAGCGGTTCATTCTGCCTGCCTTCGATAAAGCCATTGTTAGCAACACAGTAAACATTCAGGTGCAGGCTGTTCTGTCTGCAGAACGCTTCCATCGCCTCCATGAAGCGAAGCACATGGGAAGGGATGCCGTCCACATAGAGCGGAAGGCAGAAAACAACGGTATCAGCGCCGTGAAGCTGCTCCAGAATGCGGCTGTGATCCGCCGGAGTGCGCAGCTTTTCGGTCACGGTCTGTCCGCCCGTAAAAAGACGCTGCAGGAAAAGAAAATATGCAGAAGCGCAAAAGCGCTTTTTGGGGCTGCCATTGATGAAAACAGTTTTCATAATACTGCCTCCAGTTCTTTGAGATCCGTCAGGAACACGACTTCAGACCGCTGATAGCCATCGTTGAGCGCATTTCGCTCAGCCAGATAGCGGAAGGTTTCCTTTTCGCTTTCGGTGATGTCGCCGTAAACGATCACCTTCCAAAGATCGTGCTTTCCGTATCGAAGCGTGTGATGCATCTGTCGTCCCCGGTAGGTGCTGAAGGGTGTGGACGTTCCAATGGAGCGATCCAACACATTTTTAACATCGGCACTGTATCCGCCATACAGATTTTTTGTGATGACAACCAGCTCCCCAGCCTGCCCAATCATCCGGCAAACCTGCTGCAGCGTATCTTTCATGAAACACTCGGCGGGATGTTTCGTCCAGCAGCCGAAGCACCCCTGACACGGGGCATATTTTCCGTCTGCTTCAATGATCTGGTCGCATTTCGCTTCGATCATTCCGGCATATTGGTTTCCTAAATCACTGACGATCACTTTCATGAAATCTCCTCCTGTTTCGCAGCCAACACCGCTCCGTTCCATGCGCGTTCCAGATGCTTCACGATCAGCTTCTCATCAAATTCCAGATGGTTGTTGGCGATGATACTGGCGTACCCGTGGGCAAACAGCGCAACGGTGATGAATACGCCTTTGGTCTGCTCGAGACTCAGTCCTGCTCCCTCCCGCATGGCCGCAAGGATGGGGAGCAGCTCCTGGGAATCGACCATCTCCAACAGGCTGTTTTCCTCTGCATAACCCGATTGGAACAGGAAGCGGAAAAGCTGTGCTTCCTCGACGGCAAAGCGAATATAATTCAGGCCGATCCCCAAGATCGGATCTTGCCCCGGCGGTGTGTTCATAAGATATTTCTGGTGAAGCTGATCCGCGTACCTGTAGGCAGCTCTTTTCAGATTGTCGATCGTCGAAAAGTGATACATGACCGGCTGCGTGGAGCAGCGCAGCAGCTCGGAAACATTACGTGCATTGATATTTTCAAAACCGCTTAGACGTACAACTTCTATGGCTGCGTCGATGATCATGCTTTCTGTGACTCTGGTCTTTGGTGGCATGCACAGATTCTCCTTAATTATAACTTTAGTTATGTAACGCATATTATAATACGCCTGTTTTTCATGTTTGTCAATCTTAGTTGAAAAAACATCTGAAAAATCCCGTAATGATCATGCCCTGCGTGAGCTGCATTGCCCGGTCTTATGCAAGTCAATTCTTGCTTTGTATAAGACGGCTCCCCAGAACGACAATGGCTGCTGGTATGGTCTGCATGATTCCCTCCGCGAAAGCGGCTTTACGGGGCCGTGCCGGTCCGCTGCTTCTGGGCGACAAAGCAGAGAGGAGCCCCTGGGCCGGCATTGAGGAATTCCTGGGACAGGACGTTGAAGTCTCTGGGGGAGAGGGCGGACAGCAGCTGAAGCACCGCCTCCTTTTCCCGCTGTCCCTCCGGGTGCCCGGGGTAGACGCAGAGGAGGAGAACCCCCAGGGGCCGGAGCAGCGCCAGGGCCTGCCGGAGGGCGCTCAGGGTGGTTTCGACCCGGGTGGTGATGCCGTGATCCCCGCCGGGCAGCCAGCCCAGATTGAAGACCACCGCGTCCACGGGCGCGGGGACCTGCTCCTTCATATGCTCATGGCCCAGCCGGAACAGCACCGCCCTGTCCCGGAGGCCCGCCGCCTCCAGCCGGCGGGCGGTGGATTCCACCGCCTCCTGCTGAATGTCAAAGCCGTAAACCCTGCCGGCAGGGCCCACCAGACGGCAGAGCAGCTCCGTGTCATGCCCGTTGCCCAGGGTGGCGTCCACGGCGGTGTCGCCCTCCCGAAGGGCTTCCCGCAGGATTTCAGCCGCCAGATACCGGGCGGATTTCAGTTCGTATGCCATGCAGAACCTCCGAAAGAAAAAAGCGGAACGAATCCGCTTTTTTTATTTTATATCCGGGAAGGAAAAGCCTCAGGGCCGGCAGCATTCCAGCAGGATGTCCGCGGCCCGGAGCAGGAGCTCGTCGGGGATATTCAGGGCCGGCAGCAGCCGCACCCGGTCCTTGGCCGTCAGGCAGAGCATGCCCTTTTCCATGCAGCGGGCCACCACCTGAGCGGCGGGCAGGAGGGTTTTGATGCCCAGCATCAGCCCCAGGCCGGAGACGAATTCGATGCCGGGGGCGCCCTCCAGCCGGGAACGGATCAGCTGAGACTTCCGCCGGACCTCCGCCAGGAAATCCTCCGTGAGCCGGTTCACCACGGACAGGGCCGCCGCGGCGGCCACGGGATTGCCGCCGAAGGTGGAGCCGTGGTCCCCGTAGGAGAAGACGTCCTTCAGCTTTTCGCTGAGCAGGGTGGCGCCCATGGGCAGCCCCCCGGCCAGCCCCTTGGCGGTGGACACCACGTCCGGGGTCAGCCCGTACTGCATATAGGCATAGAGGGTGCCGGTGCGGCCGTTGCCGGTCTGCACCTCATCCACCATCAGCAGGATCTCCTGCTCCTTCAGGAAGGCGTCCATCTCCCGGACGAAACCCGGATCCAGGGGGAGGACGCCGCCTTCGCCCTGGACGCATTCGATCAGCACGCCGGCCACATTGCCGCCGGCGCACAGCTTTTTCAGCGCCGCCAGATCCCCAGCGGGGAAGGAGGCGAAGCCGGGCGTCAGGGGCTGGAACAGCTCGTGATAGTGATCCTGCCCGGTGGCGGCCAGGGTTGTCAGGGTCCGGCCGTGAAAACTGTTTTCCAGGGTCAGGATCGTGGAACAGGCGGGGCTCTTCTTCTCCGCCGCCCACTTGCGGGCCGCCTTGATGGCGCACTCATTGGCCTCCGCGCCGGAATTGGAGAAGAAGACCTTCGCCATGCCCGTCCTTTCGCACAGGGCCTTGGCCAGCCGGGCGCAGGGGGCGGTATAGTACAGGTTGGACATATGCTGGACCTGATGGATCTGTTGCTCCACGGCGGCGATCCAGTCCGGATCGGCGATGCCGAAGGAGGTCACGGCGATGCCGGAGCCCATGTCGATATACTCCCGGCCGTCCACGCCCCGGACCAGGGAACCGTGGCCGGAGACGATCTCCACGGGGAAGCGCTTGTAGGTGCCGGCGATATACGCCTGATCCATTTCAAAGGTATTCATGCTTGATCACCATGCCGGCGCGGCACCGGCCGGGGCAGAGGGTGAAAGCCCGCCGCAGATTTGAGCTTTCACCGGTTCTTTTGAGGCGCCGGGCTTCCTCGCTTCTCAGCCGTGGGAAATCATGGTGCCCGCGCCTTCGTCCGTCAGCAGCTCCATCAGGATGGCGTGGGGAACCCGGCCGTCCATGATGACCACGTTCCGGACGCCCTTTTCCAGGGCGGTGGCACAGCATTCCACCTTCGGAATCATGCCGCCGGAGATGACGTTTTCCTCCCGGAGGGAGGGAAGCTCGCTGAGGGCGATCCGGGGGATCAGGGTGGAAGGATCCTCCCTGTTCCGCAGGATGCCCGCGATATCGGTCATCATGATGAGCCGCTCCGCGGACAGGGCGCCGGCGATGAAGGCGGCGGCGGTATCCCCGTTAATGTTGTACGCATTGCCCTGCTTGTCGCAGCCTACGGTGGAAACCACCGGGATATATCCCCGGTCCAGCAGGTCCAGCACGGGCTGGATATGCACTTTCTGGATTTCGCCCACAAAGCCCAGCCGCTCATCCTTGATGGTGCACTGGAGAAGCCGCCCGTCCATGCCGGAGAGGCCGACCGCCCGTCCGCACTTCATTTCCAGCAGGTTGACCAGGGTCTTATT
>CAZMFY010000209.1:0-4628 GCA_964565635.1 uncultured Oscillospiraceae bacterium | reverse complement strand
ATCCTGCTGTGCGCCGGCGCCGGCTGCGTGTCCTGCAACTGCGAAAAGGTCAAGGGGCAGCACCCGCGGCTGCATCTCGACCACGGTGACCCTGGAGCCGTAGCGGCGGTAGACGCTGCCCAGCTCCAGGCCGATGACGCCGCCGCCGATGACCACCATGCTCTCGGGAATGTGGTCCAGGGACAGGCAGGCGGTGGAGTCGATGGTGGCCTTGCTCCCCTTCAGGCCGGGGATGCCCGGAATGATGGGATAGGAGCCGGAGCAGATGATGACCTTCTCGGCGCTGTATTCCTTGTCGCCCACCTTGACGGTCTTGGGGCCGGTGAAGACGGCCTCGCCCGTGACGGAGGTGACCTTGTTGAGCCGCAGCAGGGCCTTGACGCCGGAGGTGAGCTTCTCCACGACGCCGGCGCGGAAGCCCTGGACCTTCTCCCAGTCCACTGCCACGTCCTTGCCGATGATGCCGATGCCAGCGCTGCTTGTGGCGGCCTCATAGATCTCGGAGGTGTGGAGCATGGCCTTTGTGGGCATGCAGCCGCGGTTGAGGCAGGTGCCGCCGAAGGAGTCCCGCTCGATGATGGTGACCTTGCCGCCCAGCTGCGCGGCGCGGATGGCAGCCACATAGCCGCCGGGGCCGCCGCCGATGACCAGGACGCTGTTGGCCTCTCCCGCAGGAGCTGCCGCGGCTGCGGCGGCAGGAGCCGCAGCCGCGGCGGGGGCCGCGCTGACAAGACCGCTGATGTCCTCATCCGCCGCGGCAATGATCGCAACCTTGTCCAGCACGGGGACGGTCACGCCCTCCTCCACGAAAATGTGGCGCAGGACACCCTCGGCGTTGGCCTCGATGGTGTTGGTGAGCTTGTCGGTCTCTACTTCAAAGAAGGGCTCGCCGGACTTGACCGGATCGCCGACCTTCTTGAGCCATTTGCTGACGGTGCCCTCGGTCATGGTCAGGCCGAGTTTCGGCATTACGACTACTTTTGCCATTGTTTTTCTCCTCCCTTACGCAAGCATCAGCGCGGGATTCTCCAGCAGGGCCTTGACTCTCTGCAGGAATTCCGCCGCCACGGAACCGTCCACCACACGGTGGTCAAAGGTCAGGCTCAGCGTCATCATCGGACGGATGACAATCTCACCGCCGCGGACCACCGCGCGGTCCTCCATTGTGGTGACGCCGAGGATGGCCACTTCGGGCTGGTTGATGATGGGCGTGAAGCTCTCGATCCCGTACATGCCGAGATTCGTGATGGTGAAGGTGCCGCCCCGGAGCTTCTCCATGGGCAGGCCGCCCTCGCGGGCCAGCTTTGCCAGCTCCTTGATCTCCTTGGAGATCTCGGTCAGGCGCTTCTTGTCTGCGTCGGGGACGTTCGGCACCACAAGGCCATTATCCAGGGCGACTGCGACGCCCATGTTCACATAGTGCTTGTAGACGATCTTGTTGTCCTCCACCGAGCAGTTGAGGAGCGGGAACTCCGTCAGCGCCTTGGCGATGAACTTCACCAGCAGGTCGGTGTAGCTGACCTTGATCTCCTTGGCCTTGAGCTGCTCCCGGTAAGCCTTCATGGCGCTCATGTCCACAGAGAGGTTGGCCGTGACGGTGGGGCTGGTCATGTGGGAGTTGAGCATGTTCTTGGCAATGGCCTTGCGCATGCCGTTCATCGGGACGACTTCTTCCCGCGGGGCTTCCTCGGGTGCCTTCTCGCGGGTGCTCTCCAGGTAGCGGAGAATGTCTTCGGCAAGGACCCGGTCCTTCGCGCCGATCTTATCCAGATCGATTCCCAGGTCCTTGGCAACCGCCGCCGCCAGCGGCGAGGCTTTGGTCTTCGGAGCTTCCTCCGCAGCGGGAGCAGCGGGGGCGGCGGGGGCAGGCTTCCAGTTCTTCACATCGTCCAGGGTGATGCGGCCGTTGGGGCCGGTGCCGGGGACCAGGGCCAGGTCGATACCCAGTTCCTTGGCCAGCTTCTTGGCGGCGGGAGCGGCAACGACGCGCTCGCCCGGCGCTCTGACCGGAGCCGCAGAAGCGGCGGGAGCGGCGGCGGCAGGGGCTTCAGGCGCGGCGGCGGCAGCGGGGGCGCCGCCCAGCAGGGCGCTGATATCCTCATCCGCAGCGGCAATGATGGCGACCTTGTCCAGCACGGGGACCGTCGTGCCCTCTTCCACAAAGAAGTGGCGCACCACACCGTCGGTGTTGGCCTCGATGGTGTTGGTGAGCTTGTCGGTCTCCACCTCGAAGAACGGCTCGCCGGACTTGATCTCGTCTCCGACCTTTTTCAGCCACTTGCTGACGGTGCCCTCCGACATGGACAGACCCAGCTTGGGCATTACGACTACTTTAGCCATAACAATCCTCCTTGTATATTATCATTGAAGTGTGTTATATCGAAAAAGGGCTTACGCCCTGAACCAGCCGAGTTTCTGTGCCTTCGACAGCGCTTTGCGCGGCAGGACGCGCCACGGGCCGTCGTCCGTGACAATGAAGTCCGCCTGATCTCCCGCGAAGAGCTTGACCTCGCGCTCGCCGTCAAGGGCGATCATGCAGGGCTTGTCCGCAACGACCGTGTACTTTTCACCCAGGGCAAGCTGGCGCTTGTCCTTGATAAACATGGGCGTGAGGATGCCAGCTGCGATGGGTGCCTTGACCGGGATGCCCTCCTCCCCCAGGGCCACGGCATAGCCGAAGGGATCGCTGTCCTCCACAATGTGGTAGGCGCCGGGCACGGCGGAAAAGCCGATGGACGCCGGATGGCAGCGGGAGACGATGATGTGTTTCATCTTCTTCGGATCCCAAATGGCCTTGGCGCCCGCAAACTCGTCGTCCGAGATCACCGCGTCGATCAGGGCCATGTCGCGGTATACGCCGTTGACGAAGACCTGGATGCGCTTGTCGTGGATGCAGACGTCATAGGGGTCGTCCATCAGGGCGGTGGCCGCGGCGGCCATGCCGGCGACCGTGCCCTCCATCATCTGGGGGTAGACGTTGTTGGTGCCAGTGGAGATGGACAGCATCGGGGTCTTCTTCAGAGACTTTGCAGCCGCGCGGGAGGTACCGTCGCCGCCGAGCACGACCACGCAGCCGACACCGCGCTCCTCCATGAGCCGGGCCGCCTCAATGGTGTCGATCATGGAGGCGTCAAAGAGGAAGTCGAGCACCTCGATCTCACAGCAGGGCATTTTGTCGTCCTCCAGCTGATACTGTACGCTGTAGCCCATGGTGAAGGTATCCGGCATATACACGGCCTTTTCGATGCCCAGGCCGTAGGCGGCAAGGGTGATGCGCTTGCAGATATTGACCTTCTCGTTGTTGTCAATGGTGGTGGCATAGGACACAAGTCTCCGGATATCCTTTCCGGACTGGGGATTTGCAATAATGCCTATGGACGCCATGATCATTCCTCCTTGCTTGTGCTTACGCGCTCTTTACAAGCTGTGCTGCGGCAGAAAGCCGCAGCACAGTTTGTGGGTGCCCTTTGCTTCGGCAGGAATCCGGAGGGCGGGAAATGAATTAGAACATCTTCTTCGCGGCAACCACGATGTCCACGTCGTTGGGCATGTAGTACGCCTCAAGGTTGGGGGCGAAGGGGACAGGGGTGTCGAGAGAGCCGATTCTTGCGACGGGAGCGTCGAGCAGGTCGAACATCTCCTCGGCGATGGTGGCGGAAATCTCGCCGCCGTAGCCGCCGCGCTTGGTCTCCTCGGTGATGACGATGGCCTTGTGGGTCTTCTCCAGGCTCTCGCGGATCATGTCCTTATCCAGCGGGAAGAGGCTGCGGATGTCGATGACCTCCGCCTTGATGCCTTCGGCGGCCAGCTTCTTGGCGGCGTCGAGGGCGGTGTAGACCTGGCGGCCGTAGGTGATGATGGTCAGATCCTCACCCTCGAGGGCGATGCGGCCCTTGCCGAGGGGGATGGGATCGAAGTTGTCGACCTCGCTCTTGGTGGCGTAGAGGCACTTGTTCTCGAAGAACATAACGGGGTTGTCGTCGTCAATGGAGCTCAGCAGCAGACCCAGGGCGTCCTGTGCGTTGCTGGGGTACACGACCTTCAGGCCGGGAACGTGGGTCAGCCACGCTTCAAGGCTCTGGCAGTGCTGGGCGGCGCCGCCGGTGCCGGCGCCTGCGGGCAGACGCACCACCATGGGCAGGGAGATGTTGCCGCCGAACATGAAGCGCATCTTGGCCGCCTGGTTGACCAGCTGGTCCATGGCGACCGTCAGGAAGTCGTTGAACATGAGCTCGGCAATGGGTCTGAGGCCGGTGGCTGCGCTGCCCACCGCCGCGCCGATGATGGCGCCCTCGGAAATCGGGGTGTCGCGGACGCGCTCGGGGCCGAACTCGTCAATCATGCCGGCGCTGACGCCAAAGCAGCCGCCGAAGGCGCCGACGTCTTCACCGAACAGGAGCACATTGGGATTCTCGCGCATCCGGATGGACATGGCCTCGCGGATCGCTTCGCCGTAAGTCATCATCTTACTCATCTCTCACGCACCTCCGCAACAATATCAGAATATACATCCACGACGGCGCTCTCCTCCGGGGCGAAGGGCTGAGCATCCGCAAAGGCGATCGCTTCGGCAATCTGCTTGTCGACAGCGTCCTTCACGCCCTTGATCTCCTCGGCGGTCATGACGC
>CAZMFY010000208.1:0-4635 GCA_964565635.1 uncultured Oscillospiraceae bacterium | reverse complement strand
CACGGCATTGGGCAGCGCATGGCTCATGATGATCCTAGCCGTGGAGCAGTTAATCGTCACTGCCGCTTCGATGTATTCCTGCCGCCGCACCGTCAGGATGTTGGCCCGCAGCAGCCGCGCCACGCCGGGAACCCCCGTGATTCCAATGGCGATGATGGTTTTGTCAAACCCCGTTCCGAATACCGCGGACAGCGTAATGGCCATCAGCATCTGGGGGAAAGCCTGCACCACGTCCAGCACCCGCATGATCACGTTGTCAACCATGCCGCCGAAGAATCCGGAGATGGATCCGATCAGGATGCCCAGCGCCAGGCTGATCGCCGTGGAGAAAACGCCGATACTCAGGGTATAGCGGGCTCCGTACGCCACCCGGACCAACAGATCCCGGCCGTACCGGTCCGTACCGAAGGGATGCTCCGCGGTGGGCCACTGCAGCGCTTCCATGGGATTGATCTGATTGTACGTATAGGGCGAAACCAGGGGAATGATCACGCAGGCCAGGATAATCAGAAGGATGATAATGGCGCCCCCCACTGCGCCGGGATTATGGCTCATGATCCGCAGCGTTGTCAGGAGCCGGTTTTCCTTCCGGCTGGAGCGGTCCCGAATGTGCTCGCCGGAGGTCTTCTTTTCTTGCTTGCTCATGCGGCCTTCTCCTCCCCCTTGTTTTCGTCCTTTTTCTGCTTCCGTTTGATTCTGCCAGCATACTGGGCACGGATCCGCGGATCCACCAGCGCATAGATCCGGTCAATCACCAGCATCATCAGGCACTGCACAAAGGCTACGAACACGATGGAGCCCTGCACCGCCGGATAATCCCGCTTGTTGATCGCCGTGGTCATATAGGAGCCCAGGCCCGGAATGGAATAGATCGTCTCGATGATGATTGTTCCTCCCAGCATCCCGGAGAAACGGGTACCCACGGTGGTAATGATCGGAATCAGGCCGTTGGGCAGCGCGTGATGATACAGCACCCGGTGGGGCTGAATTCCCTTGGCCCGGGCCGTGGTCACATAGTCCGCCCGGATCACTTCCAGCATGCTGGCGCGGGTCTGCCGGGCTAGGGTTGCCACCGCGGCCATCGCGTTGGCAAAGCAGGGCAGCACGTAGTTGTTCCAGTGCTCAAAGCCATAGGAAGGCAGGATGCCCCACTGCACGGCAAAGAGCTGAATCAGAAGCAGCGCCAGCCAGAATCCGGGAATGCTGGCAAACACCAGGCTCAGCACCATGCTGATCCGGTCAAAGGCCGTATTGGCATTCACTGCGCAGCTGACGCCCAGCGGAATCCCGATGATCACGGAGATGACCACGCTGATCAGCGCGATCAGCACGGTATATGGAAAACGTGCCAGCAGATCTCCCAGTACCGAGGTGCCGTAGCTGTAGGATTTGCCGAAGTCCAGATGAAAGACCATGTTGTACAGGAAATTCGCCAGCCGGGTGAAAAAGGGCTGGTCCAACCCGTAGGCAGCCCGGAACGCTGCCAGCTCCTCAGGGGTTGCCGTCGTACCCAGGGTCATTTTGGCCACGTCCCCGGGAATGAAATACATCAGGGTAAAAATCAGAACGGCCACGGCCAGCAGAGTCGGGATGATCAGCAGAAGCCGTTTCAGCGTATATTTAAGCATTCTTTTCCGTCACCTTCTTCCCGTCGGAATAGAAGCGGGCCGCTGTCCGCCGTGTTTCCGGATTCGGACAGCGGCCCGTGAAAGCGGCGTTCCGCCGCGATGCACTGATACAGCCAGTCTGATTACTCGAAGATGAATCCGCTGAAGATCAGATAGTTGAAGGGATGCAGCGGCCAGATGATCAGCTTATCCGTCGCCGCGGCATACAGATAGTTGTTGCCCAGCGGCAGATAGAGACAATTCTCATAGGCGTAGTCATGCACCGCTTCCACCGTTTCCGCGCTGTGGGTGGTCAGGCCGCCGGCGGCCGCGACCAGTTCATCCAGCTTGGGATCCACGGTCAGGAAGGTATTGACGCCCGCGGAGGCGCTGGTGGTATACAGGTTCCAGGCGTCGGCGCAGTAGTCGGAGTTGCCCAGGGAGTCCACGCGGATATCCCACATTTCGGGGTTGTACTTGTACTCGGTGATCAGGGCCGCGTCGTAGGAGGCAATGTTCACCTTGATGCCGATCATGGCCAGATACTGCTGTACGAACACCGCAAAGGACTTCTCATTGTCTTCCGTGCTGGTCATCATGGTCAGCTCCACGTCCTTCAGGCCGGAAGCCTCCAGATGCTTCATGGCTTCTTCCATGTTGTAGTCATAATAGTCTTCCTGCAGCCACTCCTGGTTGTAGTCGCCCAGCATGGGGTTGGCCACTTCCTTGGAGAACAGATATCCGGTCTTGCCATAGGTGCCGGCCATCACGCCCTGGGCATCGATGGCATAGGCCACCGCCTTGCGCAGCTCAATGTTGCTCATGGGGCTGCTCTCGCTGCAGTTGAAGGGCAGGTAGTAGGTCACGCCGTTCGGATAGGAAAGCACATTGTATCCTTCCTTCGCAGTGCCGTCCTCGTTGCGGAACCGGGTGATGTCCGTGCTTGCCAGCCGGGTGGAAACCTGGGATTCGCCGGTCTGCAGCGCGTTGGCCCGCTGGGCGCCTTCGGTCTGGATGATGATCTGGATCTTCTTGGCCTGGGTGCTGTTGGCATAGGAGCGCTTGGAAGCATCGGTCTGCCAGTAATCGTCCACCCTTTCCAGATAGCAGTATCCGCCGGAAACATAGTCCGTGATCTTGTATCCGCCGGTGCCGATGGGCTTCTGGGCCCGTTCGCCTTCGGTCATGCCTTCATAGGCAGCCTGGCTGACGATGGGGCAGAACTGCAGCACATACTGGATGGTGCCCAGGGCGGTGTTCTTCAGATGCAGCCGCACGTTGTAGTCGTCCACCTTTTCCATGGAGTCAAACAGCCGGCTGAATTTACCGGATACGCCGCTGGTTCCCATCTTGGTATAGCACCAGACCACATCGTCCGCCGTGATCCTGTTGCCGGCCCAGTCATGGATGTAATCATAGATCTCAATGTCATAGGTATTGTCGTCCACCTTGGTGATGTTCTTGGCCATCTGCCAGGCCATTTCCTCCACGCTGCCGCCGGGCTTGGCCATGATCGCCAGCTGATCATAGATCAGATAGCGGATGTCATTCCGTCCGGCTTGGGCCGCGGCGAAAGCATCGATGCCGGCGATGTCCACATACTGGGAGATGGTGATGGTCAGATCCTGACTCTTCCCCTCCACGGTGATCTCCGGATGCTCGGCGGAAGTCATGCCGCCCGCCAGCTTTCCGCTGCTGGTGCTGGTTTCTGCGGTGTTCACATTCTCCGCCGTTGCCGCCGTCATGCAGAAAGCCATTACGAGGCAAAGGATCAATGCTGTCAACTTTTTCACTTGGGTTCCCTCCTTTAAAAATATATATTTCAGCACGCTTTCCGCGCTAAAATCTCCTGTTATACGGCCAACAGCTCCATAACCTCCCCGAACTGCTCAACCTTCTCCAGGTGCAAAAGGCATTCAATGGCCCTGTCGCTCTTCCACTGCGGCAGGATCAGCAGGGTATTGTCCCGGAATTTCCGGAGTCTCTCCTCCTCGCTGACCTCCATGGCCGCTCCTGCGGTAACGGTTCCCTTGATAAACCGGATCTCCTTTCTGTAGGTCCGTCCCCGGGCCCGGATAGTCACGTCGTTGATCCGCGCCCGACTGTCCTTTTCCATGGCCGGTCCGCACTCCGGATGAACTCCAGCGGATATTTTTTCCATCATTTCTATCACTGCGGGGTTCTGCAGATTCGCGTTGTTCTGCCAGTTGATGCCGGGCTGGATTCCCAGCGCCATCAATGCCATGTTGTACCGCACGGAAAACTGGGTATCAATCTGGTTATCCAGCTTCTGATTCTGGAACATAGCCTCGGAGCTGGTCGGATCCAGTCGAAGATGAATGCTTTCAATTTCCTCCGGCTTCAGCCCAGCCTCCGCGATCAGGTCATGCAGGCATTCCAGTCCGCCATGCATCATTCCGCAGCAGGGAAAGCGCTTGTAGGGGGTGGTGGTCAGGAACTCCCATTTTTCCCCAAGGCCCCCCAGAGCCTTTTCCCTGTCCCATCCGGCCTGCCCGGTAAATCTCCAGTATCCGAATTCGCTGTCCAGCACCTGCAGGTTTCCCCGATGCCCCGCCCGGATCAGCTCTGTTGCAGTGATGCCCGTTTGGGCGCCCCATCCGGCCATCAGGTATTTCCCGCTGTTTACCGGCAGATCCCGGTGCATGGATGCCTGGGAGGGAACCGGCGAAAGAACACCCGCCATCCCCATGGCATGAGCGGTTTCGTGCCTTCCGAAGCCCGCGGTCTTAGCCGCCCCCGCCGCCGCGCCGAACACCGCGCTGCAGGGTCCGAACACCGGGGAGATGCCGCTTTCCTTTCCCGCTTCCACGACCTTGGGCTGCTGGATCAGGCCTCTGGCAATCCGCGTTCCCACTTCCAGGGCCAGGGCGCTGGCGAGGATCACGTCCTTTCCGCTCCGGTTCTCCGCTTCCGCCAGGGCAAAAACCCCCGGAAGCACATAGGGGGGAACATGCAGGCCCGCCGCCTCAAAATCCAGTCCGTTGATCAGCTCCGCGTTGGCAAAGGC
>CAZMFY010000207.1:0-4667 GCA_964565635.1 uncultured Oscillospiraceae bacterium | reverse complement strand
CGGGAGATTCAACGGGCCTTGCGGAACCGCCAGCGATAAAAAACGGGTGGATGGGAAAGAAAAGCGCGTTGTCAGGAATGGTACGATCAGCATAAGGGGATGATCCGGTTTCGACGGGGATCACGAAGGCGGGATAAGCGAGCTGCGGCCCCTGTACCGCATCAACAACGGGGAAAAACAATAACTGACAATCGCAATTTTGCATTCGCGGCTTAATGCCGCGCGTCGGCCCTGAGCGCCTGCGGCTCAGCAAGCCGGCGTCATTGACGCAGGGAACGAACTTCGCTTAAGCTTTGCGGTGAAGTCCGTATTGATGAAGCTACCTGACCGACAGTTTTTCCGCGAACGGTCGGAACGGGGAAATTAACCCACGGAATGCGCTCGGAGAAAGTCCCGCTAACGGTTCTTCGGACAGGAGTTCGACTCTCCTCATCTCCACGAACGCCACCGATCCGGTGGCTTTTTTTCATGGTTCGGTTTGGCTTTTTTTCATTTTTCGGGCTTGACAAACAGAAAAATATCCGTATACTTGTGCAAGTGAGCACTTCAGCGATGGTGGAGAGTTGGCTGAGTGGTCTAAGGCGCACGACTGGAAATCGTGTGTGGGGTGATACCTCACCTAGGGTTCGAATCCCTAACTCTCCGCGGAGGATGCAGCGTGCTGCATCCTCATTTTTTAATTCACGGATTGAAAGGAGGATCTGCTGCATGCGTCAATTTCGCAACGCCTGTATCGTTTTTGCACTGATGATCTTCCTTTGGCTCGGGATGACCGGCGCGTCCGCGGAGACGATTTTTCAGATTGAAATATCGGGGCCGGTGTCCGGATATCACGAAAATACCGTTCTTGTAACCGCTCCGGAAAGCGGAACGGCTGTCCTGGAAGTTCGGGATGAAAACAATACGCTGTACAGAAGAATCGAAGCGTCCCTGGCCCAGGGAGCAAACCGAATACATTGGGACGGCCTCGGCTGGAATGAAGAGCGGATGGCCCTGAAACAATATCAGATGAGCGGCGTGCTGACCGGTGAATCAGGAGCTTCATGGAAGGCCGCCTGCGATTTTACAGTGACGCTGGCCCACCAGGCTGTCCTTTTTGCGCTTCCCTCCGCGGAAGAAATCTTTTTAGAGGACGCAGGCGACTGGTTCATGGAATTCCGGATTCTTTTTACAGACACTGTAACAGCTGAGTTCCGGGACGCGGAGACCGGAGGAATCGTTCATAAAGCAAGCTGGCAGGCGAACGGCGGGAGGGTTAACCGAATTCCCCTTTCGATCATGACAGGCAGAAAGAATCTTCCGGCCGGAACGTATCAGGTGCGGTTTTACGGCGCGCAGAATCCAGCCTACGGAAAGGAGTTTTCTCTGTCCGTTAAGGAAGGGGCGGCCGAGCAGTATCCGCTTCGGATTACAGGAGACATCATGCCGGCGGAGGGAGACAGCGATGAGACGATCTGGGCGAAAATGATGGCGCCGGCGACGGTGGTTGATATCAAAAATACATCTCACCAGAAGGTGTACGCAGAGCCTGACAGCAAAAGCAAGGTTCTGGGCACGCTTCATGGGCAGAGCCAGACCTTGTCCGTCCTGGAGATCCAGGACCAATTTGTCCGGATTGCCGCCTGGAATCATGAAAAAGGGGAAGCCGTGGAAGGGTGGGTGCCCAGGAAGGTATTGAAGGTTGTACGCCCGCAATCTCAATACGGACTGCTTGTGGACAAGAAAAAACAAACGATGACCATATTTCATCAGGGAGAACGAATTGATACGCTGCTTGTTTCTACCGGGCGTATGCAGAAGGGGGAGCTTTATCAGGAAACGGCAGCGGGAAGCTTTCTGACCGATGAACATATGAGCGATTATTCTACAAACGGCCTGAAATATGATTTTGTGATCCGATATGACGGAGGCAACCTGCTTCATCAGATTCCTTACGCGTGGAACGAAAAGGGAAAAAAGGACATGATCCCCGGCGAAATACTGCTGGGGACAAAAGCGTCCCATGCCTGTATCCGCATTCAGCAGACCCCGAGCGAAAAAGGGATCAATGCTTACTGGCTATGGACTCATCTGCCGTATCATACCAGGGTCATTGTGCTGGACGATCCTGAACAGCGGGAAAAACTGGAACGGCTGGTTACAGACAATACGCCGGATCTGATGCCGGGACTGGCGGAAAGCTGGCAGGTAGACCATGAAGAGTCTGAGGAGGACGCGCTGACCATTACCTTTGGCGGGGATGTTGTACTAGGAGGAAGAGAAAGCTATTTTACTCTCGCGGAGGGCCTGCCCGCATATGCCGACAGGGAGGGCATGAACTGGTTCTTCAGCGGACTTCAGTCTGTTTTTAATCAGGACGATTTCACGGTGGTTAATTTGGAATGTGTCCTGAAGGATGACGCGCAGGACGAGGATCTGACCAAACAGTGGCGGTTCCGGGGGGTGACCTCTTACGTTGACGCGCTGACGGCCGGCGGAATTGAAATGGTAAATGTCGCCAACAATCATACGATTGACTATGGGGAAGCGGGATATCGATCGACCCTGGAAGCGCTGAAGGATCAGGTTCTGATATGCGGCAACGGCAATAACACGGTCATCAATATAAAAGGCTTTTCCGTTGGCTTTGGAGGCTGCCGGGAAACAACGTATAAAATGGATCCCGGAATCATTCAGCGGGATATTCAAACCATGAAGAAGCAGGGAGCTGAGGTTATTATTTATCAATGCCACTGGGGTGTTGAATACGAAGAGAATCATAATGTGCTGCAGGAGGCAATGGCCAGAGCCTGCCAGCGCGCAGGAGCCGATCTGGTCATCGGCCATCATCCGCACGTGGTGCAGGGAATCGATTATATTGAAGAGATGCCCGTCGTCTACAGTTTAGGGAATTTAATGTTCGGGGGAACGATCCGCCTGTCTGTCTGGGACGGAATGCTTGTTCAGGCTACGGTCCGCCCCCGTGAAACGGAAAACCGGATCAGCCTGAAACTGATCCCCGTATTAACCAGCGGAAGCGCAGCACAAAAAATCAATAATTATCAGCCCGTAATTGCCCGGGATGAGGACGCCCTGCGCATTCTGCGGAAGATTCAAAAAGATACGCCGGTCACGCTGACGGAATGGGCGCGGGTAGCATATTGAGGCGTGTATGTGGAAGGACAGGATTGGCCGATCCGTACGCTGCGCTTTATGCTTTTCGGGGAGAGAAAATATAGAACTGACATTCGAGCCGCCCGTTGTAAAGCCTGCGCTTACGATCTGCCCGGCGGCCATAAGCTTTCTCAAAACCAGGATCAGAGGAAATCGCGCAAAGAAACCAGGTTGGATGCCGCTCCTGCAGCAGACGCAGATCCCGATAGAGGATTCGACATTGCTCCGTGTCGGAAAGCCTTTCTCCGTAAGGCGGATTACAAAGGAAAACACCATTCTTTTCAGAGAGCTGTACGGTCTGAAGCGCCTGGGTGGAAAGCGGGATTCTGCCGTCCAGACCGGCCTGGCGAAGATGACGGGCAGCAAGCTCAATGGCGGAAGAATCCAGATCTGATCCGGCGATCCGGCCAATTCGATCCGGATCACTTTCGGCGGCCGTTTTTTCGCGAATGACTTTTGCCTGATCCCCTGGAAAGCAGGGAAGCGATTCCATGGCAAAGGAACGATGGACCCCCGGGGCGATATGCGCCTGACGGAGGGCGGCTTCGATCAACAGGGTGCCCGTTCCGCAGCACGGATCATACAGGGGCAGGCCCGGACGCCAGGGGCTGAATTCCACCAAAGCGGCCGCCAGCGTTTCCCGAAGCGGCGCCTCTCCGTTCCATGTACGATATCCGCGGCGGGAAAGAGAAGAACCGGATGTGTCAAGCAAAATCCGTACCGAATCTGAGTGTATGTGAACATGAACGGGGAATTCCGCACCGGTTTCAGGGAAAACGGTTCTGCTGGTTTTGGCCTTCAGCCTTTCCAGAATGGATTTTTTTGTAATGGATTGGCAATCTCTGGGGCTCATAAGCCGGCTGCGCGCGCATTGGGCCGTAATATGAAAGAATTCGGTTCCGCTTACGAACCGTTCCCACGGAACGGAACGCACCAGCTGAAACAAGTCTTCAAAGGTCAGACACTCCGCCTCCGCCATGATGAGATAAACTCTGTCACTGAAGCGAAGCCGCAGATTACACGCGAACACGTCCTTCAAATCGGCCTGGAACCGAACGAAGCCGTTTTCAGGCTGAACGTTTCGCATGCCTAATCGCTTCAACTCACCGGAGATCGCTCCCTCCAGCCCGAAGGCAGAAGCGGCAGCACATGCAAAAACTGCGTTCATTCGTTCCATCTGCATTCCTTTCTTTTCATGACCCACTTTCCAGACGCATCAGACAACATATTCATTATAAAAAGCCTTTGCGCATATTTCAAGAGGAAAGAAGCGTGCGTTGTGAAAGGCTTTATTCGCGACCGCCATGATGACGGTATCCTTCATTCACTTCATTCGCTTCTTTCGCTTCTTTCGCTGAAAGCCTAATCCTTCTGTTTCAGCGATGATTGCTGAGGCCCGTATCCGGATTTTGCGGCTTGCCCGTATCCGGTTTTTGCGGCTTGCCCGTATCCGGATTTTGTGTATGAGTACAATACATAGGTAACACAAAAGGGGAGAAAAAAAGAGAACCAAG
>CAZMFY010000206.1:0-4686 GCA_964565635.1 uncultured Oscillospiraceae bacterium | reverse complement strand
AAGCGGCTGCATGAATACAAGCGGCAGTTTATGAACGCCCTGTCCATCCTGGCGATTTATCAGGGCATGAAGCAGGGAAAATACGCGGATCTGCCGCCGGTGGCCTTCATTTTCGGCGCCAAGGCGGCGCCGGGATACGCCAGGGCCAAGGCGGTGATCCACTGGATCAACCTGATCGCGGAAATGATCGACCGGGATCCGGAGGTCCGGGACCGGCTGAAGGTGGTTTTCGTCCGGAACTATAACTGCTCCTGGGCGGAAAAAATCATCCCGGCAGCGGACATCTCCGAGCAGATTTCCCCGGCGGGCACGGAGGCCTCGGGCACGGGCAACATGAAGCTGATGCTGAACGGCGCGGTGACTCTTGGAACCTTTGACGGAGCCAATGTGGAGATTACCGAGGAAGCCGGACGGGAAAACGAGTTCATCTTCGGCGCTACGGTGGAGGAGCTCAGGGCCCTGAAGGACCATTACGACCCGAAGGCGATCTACGCGCAGAATCCCGTGATCCGGGAGGCCCTGGATACGCTGACGGACGGGACCTTCCCGGATGAGGACGGGGCCTTCGCCGAGCTGAAGAGCGCCATTCTGGAGGGGGCCAGCTGGCACGCCCCGGATCACTATTTTGTGATGAGGGATTTCCCGGAATACCTGGAGACAAAGCTTCAGGCGATCCGCGAGGCGGGGAAGGATCCGGAGACCTTTGCCCGGAAGTGCCTGATGAACATCGCCTGCGCCGGAAAGTTCTCTTCCGACCGGACCATCCGGGAATATGCCCGGGACATCTGGCAGGTATAATCAAAGGCCGGGGGCCGGGACGACCCCGGGAACCCCGGCCGGGATCAGAAAAGGCCGTGAAACCCGGAAAGAGTCCGGAAAGCCTGGCCGGGATCAGGAAAGGCCGGGGCCCGGGATGACCCCGGGAACCCCGGCCGGGATCAGGAAAGGCCGGGAAACCCGGAAAGAGTCCGGGAGCCCCGGCCGGTCTGATCTGTGCGAGAGGAGGCGGACTGCTGTGAAAAAATGGATTTGCTTACTGCTGGCGCTGCTGCTGTGCGGCGTGGAAAGCATGGCGCTGGGAGGCGGGCTGGCCAGCCTGTGGGTGACCGCGTCTCCCACGCCCGAGGCAACGCCCCAGGTGACGCCCGGGATCTCCGCCGCGGGAACCGGCGGCGGCTTCAGCTTCCGGGGCGGCGTCCGGTGGGGAATGACCCGGGACCTGGTGAAGGCGCTGGAGACGGTGGAGCTGGTAGGCCGGGAAAACGGAGAATGGAGCATTCTCTATCCAACCGTCAAGGTGGACGTCAGCCGGTATCAGGCGGATCTGACCTACATGTTCCTGAACGATCAGCTGAAGATGATCGCCTATAATTTCGGCGCGGCCGGCACGGAGGCCGATTTCCAGTATCTGACCGGCGCCCTGGATTCCGTGTACGGGGATCATGTGGAGCCGGACGCGGCCATGATCTTCGGCTTCTGGAACCAGATTTATCCCGGCTCCTACAGCCTGGAGAATATCCGGCAGGCCAGAGGCTGGACCGCGGGGGAGGACACCATGATCTGCCTCTACTATTACGCCAAAGACGCCTACGAAATCCTCTATATCCGGGCCGGAAAGGCCTCGGATGCCTATGTGACCACGGGGCTCTGACCCTGTGCTTCGAAGGGACCGGGCAAACACCGGGGCGCCTGTGGATCTCGTTTTGCTATGAACGAAATGCCAGTTCGACACAGAGAACGGATTGCCTGCGTGGGTGTGAACGAATAGCTGGGAATCGGTGTAAATGAAATGACCGACTGGATGAGCTTCCAGCCGGTCAGCTTTTTATGATATGCTGAGCGTCTTGGCGTATTTGAACTGGATGATATCACCAGGTGCGGTTTCCGTATAGGCATCCTCCTGATGCATGGTTTCGACAATCTCTGCTTTAGGCACACTTCCAAACCGCTGTATGACAGTATCCATGATTGCCGTATCATCTGCATGAAGGAATGGATAGACTTTCGCTTCTGTCGGAAGGAACTTATATCCTGTTCCATCACCCATATCGATTTCTTCACAGTTGATCGTGCTGAGATCGACAATGGATTCATACGCTACCGGAACTGCTCCCATCGGCAGGGCACGATATGAGGTGGCAATGTAGCGGAGCTGCTCATGAGCGACAAAGGCGCGTTCATCACCGGCTCCACTTTCCTGGCGGACGGCGGCGCTACGGCCAGTTATTTCTATGGACCGCTGCAGCCGTGAATCAACAGAAGTATGAGTACACCCGGGCAGATCAGCAGATGAAGGAGCGGCAAAGCGAATAAGCCGACACAAATAAGCAGGCTCGTGAATCCAGCCTGAAAGAGCTGAACCGCGTGCCTGCTTTTGCCAGCTTATGCTTTCGCCATGACGGAGAACACTTCAATCGAAATCGGTCCGGATCACATACAGCGTGGTGGTTTCCCAGGCTTCTTCGCGCAGATCATAGCCAGCTGTCTGTCCGGCCATCTGATCCAGAGAATCCAGCGCTGCGGAGACATCACCTGTCAGCACGGGAAGAAGCTTTTCGGCAGCAGTCTTCTCCGCGCCGGTGATTGTTGTCAGGAGGGTGCTGGTGCCGCTGTCATGCAGCGCCACCGCGCCGGTTGAAAGGTCAGCGGCTCCGGCTGCGGCCTGATCGACGCCGGCCGTGTAGGTTTTCAGCCCGGTCACAAAGGTGCCGACTTCGTTCAGCTGGTCCAGCAGACCCTGCAGGCTGTCGTGCGCCGCCTGCGCCTGGGCCAGTTTGGCCGCCACCGTCTCATCGGAGGCCAGCGCCTGATCCGTATTGTCGGAAACCAGCTGTTCGATCTGCTCAGCGGTTTGTGCGTCAATCAATTCTTTCACCGCATCGGTCTGCATCTGTGCATCAACAGCGGTCTGAATCTGCTGCTGCACTGTTTCGTCCACCTGGCCGGTTTTGACAGCGTTCAGATAAGTCTCGGCATCCATCTCCAAGCCGGCTCCCGCCAGCACCTGACCGAGCACCTGGGCACGAACAGCCTCTGTCACCGCGCTGCGAATCTGCTCTTCGTTGGCTTCCACCTGAGGCCTGACCACAGCTTCCACCTGCGACCGTGCTGCGGCGGTCACGGTTTCGGTATCAAACTGGGTGACCAGAGTGGACAGGGTATCAGCATAATTGTCTACGGTCAGCACAGGCACCTCGATGCCGGCCTCCACAAGGCCGGAAGCAGCCAGCTGCTGATTCGCCGTTTCCAGAATCGCGGAGAAGATGGCGTCAGCTCCGTTGTTCAGCGTTTCGCTGTTAGCGCTGAGAGCCGCAAGGCCGGTATCCAGCGCCGCGGCGCCTTCGGCAAGGGTCTGGGCCCCGCTGTTCAGCTCCTGGAGACCGTCGTTCAGACTGTTGATTTTCCCGGGGATCTCTTTGGCCTCTCCAGTGACCTCGGGAAGGGGCTCGCCGTGCTGAAGCGCGGTCAGCAGGGTGATGACATCCTGCAGCTCGGCCTGAGGATTGAAGTCAATATGGTTCTCGAGCTCAGTCCACGCCTTTTGAATGGGATCGGCGCTGGCAAAGGTCATCATCCAGCCGAGCTCCGCATGATCTCCATGATAGCGGACGGTGAAGCAGGCAGGCAGCTTCAGCGCGGCGCCCGCTCCGGGCACAGCCCAGCCGAGAACGGCCTGTCTGCCGGAAAGCGCGAGCACCGTGCCGTTCTCCACCGTCAGATCGCTGATGCCGCTTTCGGGCAGAAGGATCACAGAGGCAGCCAGATGCGGCGTGGCGACGGGCTGGCTGTAGGTGACGGTCAGCACGATCTCCCCGTTCTCATCCTTCAGCCGGGACGCGGGCACCTCCTCGCCGTCCACCGTCGCCGTGACCACCGGCGTCACAGGCAGCGGCTTGTCCGAGGTGCCCTGATAGGTGATGCCCTTCCCGTCAGCCTGCCAGGTCAGCGTCTGCCCGTCCAGGGTGAAGGATTCATCACCGCTCACGTTTTCAATGCCGGTCAGCAGGGTGTTGTCGGTCAGAACGTCCAGCTTCTCCGGGTTCTCCAGCCGGATGCTGTCCGTCAGGCTCCGCACCGTGCCGTCCGCGCCGACAACGGCGTAAACCCGCTCGTGCCGGGCGCTCTCCGCAAAGGCTGCCGCACAGCTCACCGTCATCACCAGGGCAATCAATCCAGAAATGATCCGTTTACTCATTATGATCTTCCTTTCTTCTCCGTTCAGCGGGCGGCCTTCATGTCAAAGGTCGTGTGAACAATGAACTTATCCAGCAGCATCAGCACGGCCGGCAGCAGCAGGAGCACCACCGCCACGCTCAGCAGCGCGCCGCGGGCAATCAGATGGCACATGGAGGAAATGATATCGATATTGGCATACAGGCCCACGCCGTAGGTGGCGGCAAAGAAGCCGATGCCACTGACCAGGATGCTCTGCGCGGCGGAGGCGACGGCCTTCTCGATGGCCTCCTTCCTGTCGAGGCCCGCGATCCTGCGCTGCTTGTACCGCGTTGTCAGCAGGATGGCGTAGTCCACGGTCGCGCCCAGCTGGATGGTGGAAATCAGGATCGGGCCCACAAAGGGCAGCTCCGTGCCGGTGAAATAAGGGATGCACAGATTCGCGGCGATGGCCAGCTCGATCACGCCCACCAGGATGACCGGCAGCGAAATCGACTTCTGCACCAGCAGGAT
>CAZMFY010000205.1:0-4721 GCA_964565635.1 uncultured Oscillospiraceae bacterium | reverse complement strand
GAGTGATCAACAAGACGGGCTGCGTCGCCATCTTCATCAATCAGCTGCGGGAAAAGGTAGGCGTGATGTACGGCAACCCGGAAACCACCCCCGGCGGCCGGGCCCTGAAGTTCTATTCCTCCGTTCGGCTGGACGTCCGCAAGGGCGAGCAGCTGAAGAACGGTTCCGAGGTCATCGGCAACCGGACCAAGGTCAAGGTGGTGAAGAACAAGGTGGCTCCCCCCTTCCGGGTGGCGGAGTTTGACATGATCTACGGCGAGGGCATCAGTACGGAAGGAACCCTGCTGGATCTGGCCGTGGAACGGGATATCATCCATAAGAGCGGCGCCTTCTTCAGCTACGGGGATCAGCGTCTGGCCCAGGGCCGGGATAATGCGCGGATGTACTTAAAGACGCATCCGGAGCTGACGGAGGAGATTGACCGGCAGATCCGAAAGGAGCTTTTCGCCAAAAAGCCTGATGGGCAGGGAGAACCCGCGCCGGCGGAGGTGCCGGAGGAAGAGGACGATCTGGACCTGCTGGAGGATGAGCTGGACGAGGAGATTTAAAGAAAACGATGAAAGGCTGAAGCTTCCTGACAGAGGCTTCGGCTTTTTTCTTGACTTTTTTTGCCCGGACGGATAGCATACAGGAAGGAAATGGAGGAAGAGAAATTTGATCGTATTGGGAATTGACCCGGGTTATGCGCTGATGGGCTGGGGCGTGGTGGAGAGCCAGGGAAGCCATATGACGCTGCGGGGGTACGGCTGCCTGGAAACAAAGGCGGGGACGCCCACGTGGCTGCGCCTGCGGACGCTGCAGCTGGGAATTCAGGATCTGCTGCAGATCTACCGGCCGGACGATGTGGCCTTTGAGGAACTGTTTTTTGCCCGGAATGTGACCACGGCGCTGACGGTGGGAGCGGCCCGTGGCGCGGCGATCATCGCCGCGGCGGCCTATACGGAGAACCTGTACGAGTATACGCCGATGCAGATCAAGCAGGCGGTAACGGGATACGGCAAGGCGGACAAGAAGCAGATTCAGCAGATGGTCCGGCTGCTGCTGCACATGGAAGTGATCCCCAAACCGGATGACGCGGCGGACGCCATCGCCTGCGCCATCACCCACTGCCAGACCGGCCCGGCAAAGACGCAGTTCCGGATGAAGTAAACGAAATCCCGGAGGAGGGAGGATCACACATGATGACGGACAGAACCCTGCGGGTGCTGGAATTTCCGAAGATTCGAGGTATGCTGGCCGAAGGGACCCTGACGGCGCTGGGAAAGGAAAAGTGCCTGTCGCTGGTGCCCTTCGACACCCTGTATGACATTGAACTGGCCCAACGGGAGACGGAGGAGGCAACGGTCATCCTCCAGTATGTGGGCGGCCACCCCCTGACCGAGTTCCCGGACGCCCGGCCGGCGCTGGCCATCTGCGGGAAGGGAGGAACCCTGAGCCCCGGCATGCTGCTGACGGTGGCGGCCCTGCTGCGGGCCAGCCGTCAGGCCCGGGACGCGCTGATTACAGAGCGGGAGAACACGCCGCTGCTGACAGGACGGGCACAGCTGCTGACGGAAGCGCGGAACGTGGAGCGGGATATTACCGACGCCATTCTCAGCGAGGACGAGATCGCGGACCGGGCATCCTCGGAACTGATGAACATCCGCCGCCATCTTCGGGGAGCGCAGGACCGCATCAAGGAAAAGCTGAATCAGATGATCCGGTCCGCTTCTTTGCAGAAGTATCTGCAGGAATCCATCGTGACCGTCCGGAATGACCGATATGTGATTCCCGTCCGGGCGGAATACCGGGCCCAGGTTCCCGGGCTGGTTCATGACCAGAGCGCATCCGGAGCGACCCTGTTCATTGAGCCGATGGCGGCGGTGGAGATGGGAAACGAGATCCGGGAATGGGAAATCAAAGAGGCCCGGGAGATTGAGCGGATTCTGGCGGCGCTCAGCGCCGAAGTAGCCCCCTGGGCGGAAGCCCTGACCGCCAACGTGGAAATGCTGGGAGAGCTGGATTTTATCTTTGCCAAGGGACTCCTGAGCAGGCGGCTTCTCTGCGTGGCCCCGAAGATGAACCAGCGGGGATTCCTGCATATTCTCCGGGGGCGGCATCCCCTGATCGATCCGGAGAAGGTGGTGCCCAGCAACATCTGGCTGGGCTACGGGGAAGAGGCCGGAACCACCGGATTCAATACCCTGGTGATCACGGGACCCAACACCGGGGGAAAAACGGTGACCCTGAAGACGATCGGACTGATGACCCTCATGGCCCAGGCCGGGCTGCAGGTGCCGGCGGAGCTGGGCACGGAGCTGGCGGTCTTTGAGCAGGTCTGGGCGGATATCGGGGATGAGCAGTCCATCGAGCAGAGCCTGAGCACCTTCAGCGGGCATATGACCAACATCGTGGAGATTATGCGGAACGTGACGCCCCGGGATCTGGTGCTTTTCGATGAGCTGGGGGCGGGAACCGATCCCACGGAGGGGGCGGCCCTGGCCCAGAGCATTCTGACCCGCCTCCTGCATCTTCGGGTACGCACGGCGGCGACCACCCATTACAGCGAGCTGAAGGCTTTTGCACTGGCTACGGAGGGGGTGGAGAATGCTTCGGTAGAGTTTGACGTGGAGACGCTTCGGCCCACCTATCGGCTCAGCATCGGCGTGCCGGGCAAGAGCAACGCCTTTGAGATCAGCCGCCGGCTTGGACTGCCGGATAACCTGATTGAGAGCGCGCAGCAGCTGCTGAGCACCGATGAGGTGCGATTTGAGGACGTGATTGCCAACGCGGAATATCACCGCCAGATCGCGGAGCGGGAGCGGCAGCTGGCCCAGGAAGCCAGCCGGGAAACCATCCGGCTGCGGGACGAGGCGGAGAAGCTGCGCCGGGAAATGGAGGAGAAAAGGGAGCAGAGCGTCCGCAAAGCGAAGGAGGAAGCGCGGCGGATCCTGCAGGAAGCCCGGAGGGAATCCGAAGCGGTAATCAGCGAGCTGAAGCGAATGAAGAAGGAATCCGGGAACCCCGCGGAGGTGAACGCCCTCCGGCGGAAGCTGGACGAGGGCATCGACGCGATGAGCGAGGGGCTTCAGAAACCGGCCCCGGAGGCGGGAGAAGCGCCGAAAACCCTGCGGGCAGGGGACAAGGTCAGGGTGCTGACCTTCGGCACCGAAGCCACCGTGCTCTCCGCGCCCAACAGCCGGGGGGAGGTGGAACTGGCCAACGGAAATATGAAGTTCAAGGCAGGGCTGAAGGACCTTCGGCTGATTCAGGCGGCTCCGGAAAAGGAAAAATCCGTGGTTCGGTCCAGAACCGGAGCCATGACCCGCACCGTTCCGATGGAATGCGACGTTCGCGGCATGAACCTGGAAGAAGCGATTTCCGCGGTGGAAATATACCTGGATGAAGCGGTGATGGCGGGCCTGCATGAGGTCAGCATCATTCACGGCAAGGGCACCGGGGTGCTGCGGGCGGGGATCCGCCAGGAGCTGCGGCACGCGCGCCACGTGAAAGCCTGCCGGCCCGGCATGTACGGGGAGGGCGAGGACGGCGTTACGGTGGTCACGCTGAAATAAACAATACTTTGTTAGCACTCGGGTGAAACGAGTGCTAATTTTTTCTTGCATTTCTCTTTCCCCGGTGATAGAATATGCGCTGAACAATGAATAGGCGGCTCCGGACAGGCCGGACAGCCGCTCAGGAGGTCGATTTTTTTATGGCGATTCAAAAGGAAAACGGCAGCGTCTCCATTGACGCGCAGAATATCATGCCGGTGATTAAGCGGTGGCTCTATTCGGATAAGGATATTTTCCTTCGGGAGGCCGTGTCCAACGCCTGCGACGCCATCACGAAATTCCGCATGCTTCGGGGGAACGAAGCGGAAGAGATGCAGGTGACGGTGACGGTGGACAAGGAGAAAAAGACCATCCGGATCTCCGACACAGGCATCGGGATGACCGCGGAGGAGGTTAAAAAGTATATTAACCAGGTGGCCTTTTCCGGCGCCGCGGAATTCATGAAGCAGTTCGAAGGGGAAGAAGGCAGGAACGAAAAGAACGAGATCATCGGGCATTTCGGCCTGGGCTTTTATTCCGTTTTCATGGTTTCCGAGAAGGTGGAAATCGAAACCCTTTCCTGCCAGGAAGGGGCGGAGCCGGTTCACTGGGTTTCCGAGGACGGCATGGGCTTTGAACTGAGCGAAGGCAGCCGGAAGGCCCACGGGACGGATATCATCCTCCATATTTCAAAGGAGGAGAAGGAGTTCCTGGACGTATGGAAGGTTCGGGAGGTGCTCCGGCGCTATTGCGGATTCATGGCCTATCCGATTCTGCTGGAGGACGCCAATGCCAAGCCCGTGGAGCGGGAGGTTCCCGTGGGGGACGAAAAGAACGAGGACGGCTCTCCGAAAACGGAAAAGATTATGGAGCTGCCCAAGCCCGAGAAGGTGAACGACACGGATCCCCTCTGGCTCCGCAAGCCGAAGGACTGCAAGGAGGAGGAGTATAAGGCCTTCTATCACAAGGTCTTTATGGATTTTGACGATCCGCTCTTCTGGATCCATCTGAATGTGGATTATCCCTTCAACCTGAAAGGAATCCTCTATTTCCCCAAACTGCGGCGTGACTTCGGCCCCAATGACGGGCAGATCAAGCTTTTCGCCGGCCAGGTTTTTGTGGCGGACAACATCAAAGAGGTGATTCCCGAGTTCCTGATGCTGCTGAAGGGCGTCATCGACTGCCCCG
>CAZMFY010000204.1:0-4736 GCA_964565635.1 uncultured Oscillospiraceae bacterium | reverse complement strand
CACCGGATCCAGCTCGTTCTTTTCCGCCGCCTGGGTCAGATCCCGGCAGAACTGGCTCAGAGCGGATTTCTCCTCCTGACGTTCCCGGCCGCCCCTGTTCTGGAGCTGCGCCAGGAAGGGCACGGCCGCCTGCTTCCTCTGGTCTCCTTCCGCCGACGCGTTCTCCCGCAGCTTCTGCAGCAATTCCTCCCGGCCGGCGGAGCAGTCCACCCCCGCCTTTCGCAGCAGCGCCCCGGCCACGCTGTCATCGCTGCTCAGCAGCGCCAGCCAGATATGCTCCACCGTCACATAGTTCTGGCCCAGCTTCCGGGATTCCAGCACGCAGGTTTCCAGCAGCTTCTTGGCCCGGGGGCTCAGCTCAATCCGGCCGGTCTGGCCCGTCAGCTTCTCCTCCTGGGCTTTTTCCCTCACTTCCTGAAGGACGCTTTCAAAATTCATTTTTGCCGCTGCCGCCTTCGGTACCGACGCGCCGTTTTTCAGCAGCGCCAGCAGAATATGCTCCGTGCCCACATAGGGCATCTGCAGATCCGCCGCGATCCGTCCCGCCAGCTGCAGCGTCTGCTGCGCCAGTTGCGTAAAGCGCCCGAAAATTGGCATGGTAAATTCTTTTCTTCCTTTCTTCTGATTGTCTCCCTGCAGGGTGCCCAGCATCGTATGCAGAAAGCTGTACAGATTCCCCTTCATCAGATCCGCGTTCATCCGGCTCATGCAGTCCGCGCACAGATGCCGGGTCTTCACTTCCTCCCCCGAAACGATGGAAAGGGTGAAATTGGCTTCATTGCTGTTGCATTCTTCGCAAAGCATGTTCTGTCCTCCGGTCACAGCGAAGACTTCACTCCGCGTTGTTTTTCCGCCGCGGGACCGGGCGGGCCAGCCCGGCCGGTCCCCTCCCCGCAGCCTGGATTCCCCTTTCCGCCGGGGCTATGTATGTTCCTTGTTGGCCAGCGCCAGGATCATGGTCTTCAGGATCCTGGCCCGCAGCGCTCCTTTCATCTCCGGGCTTAAAGGCAGCGCCAGGGCCCTGGCGCCGACCGCCGCCCCCATCAGGGACGCCTCCTCCGGCGTGGCCATCCCGCTGTCCCGCAGATGGGTAATAATCCTTTGCGCTTCCTCCTCGTTCAGGCTGTCCCCGATCCGGTCCCGGACCAGGTACGCCATCTTCTGGGGACCGGTTTCCACCACCCGGACGATCCGGATATATCCTCCGCCGCCCCGATGGCTCTCCGTCAGATATCCCTGAGAAGGCGAAAACCGGGTGGCCAGCACGTAGTTAATCTGGCTCGGCGCGCAGCCGAAATATTCCGCCAGCTCATTCCGCTTCAGCTCCACCTCCGGGCTGTCCTCCCCCAGCATTTCCTTAATAAACCGCTCTATATTGTCGCTGATTCGCATGATATCCCGCCTTTCGTCCCGTCCGTCAGCTGTAAAACACTTTGCTGACTTTCTTTGACCTTCACAGTATACCACAATCCCCCGGGCTTTTCAAGAAAAAAAACGGGCCTCCGCATAACTTCGCGGAGGCCCGCAGGGATTCAGAATCCGAGTCCCGGGTCCTGGATTGAAGAAGAAGGAATCGCCTTACCGTAGTCCGATTCTTGTGCAGGGAACCCGGCCCTCCGTCAGATCCGAAATATGATGCCTGGCGTGTCCGATCACCACCGTGGTGCCCTGCCGGGCGCAGCTCAGGGCGTACTCCAGCTTGGCCCTGGCTCCGTTGGCCCCGGCCCGGCTGGCGCCCACGCAGCTTTCCTGCAGCGTTCGCACCTTCTTCTCCAGGCTTTCCAGATCCTCCGCCGTCACGTCCCTGACCAGGGTTTCCGGCTTGCCCGGAACCTGATATATGCCTTCGGTGCTGGTCATCAGAACCAGCATTTTCGCGTGAACCAGGCTGGCAATCACCGCGGCGGTCTCATCGTTGTCCACGCACTCATGCACCGTTTCTCCCTGCTGCCGCCGGGCCGCCAGCTCCATCTTCCGGTTTTCCTCGTCGGAAACGGGATCGTTGTAGTTGATGATGGGAATCGTTTTCTGCCTCGCCGCCCGCTCCAGCAGCCCCCGGATGTGCTCCCGCTTCTCCGGATCGTTGAAATGGGTATGCTCCACCAGGATCTGGCGGATTCCGTATTCCGGCCGCACAAACTGGCGGTAGGTCTGCATCAGCACCGCCTGCCCCTGGGCGGAATAGTCGGCCTTGTCTTGCTCCGCGTCGCCGCACAGCTCGCAGCCCGTCCGCTTCATATAATCCAGCCGGCCGATTTCCGTGGCGCCGCTGGTCACCCAGATCATGCCAGGCCGAAGCTCCGCCCCCAGCCGGGCGAAAATATTATAATCCATGTCCCGGTCGTCCGGCCGGATCAGCGCCATGCTGCCGATCTTTCCGACCAGTTCAAACTGATAGCTCATCGGTTTTCTGCCTCTTTCATGAAATTCCTGTTCCTCAGCTTCCGCCCAGGGGCGTGATCCTGGAGTGGAAGGGGACCTTATCCCGGAGATAGGCCGTATGGAAAATATGTTCAATCCGTTCCATCACCATGGCGCCGGACTGATAATTCACCGTCGGCAGCAGCAGCGCCATCACGTACTCGTCGGCTCTGCTGACAATATCCCCCCGACGCAAATTCCGCCGGAGAATTTCCTCCAGCGCGGCGATCGCGCCCTTGTAAATAATGGGATCCATCTTTTTCGGATCTCCGTCCCCCAGCATGATCAGCCCCAGGAACATGGTGGACCCCAGCCGTTCCAGGTTTCTCATCTGGATATGGTAAATTTCCCGGAAGGTTTCCATGTCGCAGAAGAAAGGCCCCTGGGGGATGTCCTTTTCGTCCGTCAGACGGGCCCGGAGCACGTCCAGATTATACCGCAGAGAGGACCCGGCCTGGCTGATCTGCCGGTAAAACTCCTGTAGCTCCTCCCCCGGTTCCGCATCCAGGATCCGCCGTTCCCGTTCGGTAATCTGGCGGTATTCGTTCATGGCCTCGTTGGTCCGGTGCATCTGCACCAGTGCCCGCAGCCGCTCAATCTGCAGGGGCTCGTCCATATCGTCGATTTTAATGGCGGCATCGCTGATCGCCAGAATTTCGCTCCAGGCTTCCTGCTTGCGCTTCAGCTCGATGAGGCTCAGGGCCGTATCCAGATAGATCCGGTGCAGGTGGCTGACGGCGGCGGTGGCGTTGATCATATCGTCCGCCTCGTAAAGGTCTCCCCCGTACAGGCTCAGCAGCTGCTGGTAGCAGGTGACCCGCTCGCTCTCGGTCATCTCCCCCCGCAGCCGGTCATTCAGGGTCAGCACCTCCAGCACGTCCACAAAGACGCCGGGCTGGTTTTCCCAGCGGTAGGTGCCGCTTCCGGAAACCACGCAGCCGGCCAGCTGGGGCGAGATTTCCCCCAGCATGGCCCGCAGCCGGCTGATCATGGTCTTCAGGGCGTTTTCCGGATTCGTATTCCGCCGGTGTCCCCACAGTTCCCGGATCAGCCGCGGCGCGGGAATCGGCTGGCCCCGATGCAGAATCAGGTATTCCATCAAAGCCACGCCTTTTTTGCTTCGCTGAGGAAGAGATTCAATCAGCTCCTGCCCGCTGCGGATCACGCATCCTCCAAGCAGTCTGATTTCCAGCTCCTTTGCCATTTTCGTTGCCACCTCTCCTGTGATAAAAGGGATTCCCGCCTTTCGCGGAGCGGGTACGTTTCTTTATTGTTTTTGATTTTATCAAAAAAAAGCGATGGTGACAACGCAAAGCGGAAAAATATAGCATAAAAACAATCCGAGGCTGCCGCCTCGGATCGCTTCCGGAGGGGGGAGCCGCCTGAGGGGGGCCTCCCCAGCCCCGGACCATATGCATTTCTGTTCCGGTCATCCCGGTCAGCGTTTTTTACTCGGAAACGGAAGGGGTCTGCCTGGCCACCATGCCCAGGATCCGGCGGCTCCGCTCCAGGAAGGCCGTAATCTCCTCCGCCTCCAGGGGCTGGGCTGCCATGCGGGCCAGATCGTACACCTGCCGGCAGAGGAGCTTCGTGGTTTCGTCTTCCGCGTCTCTGCCCGCCAGCGCTCTGATGGTTTCGTTCCGGCGGTTCAGCACCAGGGTGAAACGGTCCGGCAAGGGGAACCGGTCTCCGTACAGGCGGCTCATTTCCTTATAGCGCCGCATCTGTTCGTCCTCCGTCACCATGGCGGTCATTTCCGGATCGCCCAGGGATTCAAGCCGGACCTCCAGATCCTCCTTCTCCAGGGCTTTCCGGAAGAGGGTCTGCAGCTGCTCCTGATCCAGTTCCTTCCCCTCTTCGGAATCCTCCTTCAGCCCGTCGATATCCGCGTCCACCCTGGCAAAGGTGACGGGATCCTCCTCCTTGGCCTGGGATTCCAGGAAGGACATGAAGTTTCCGTCGATCAGGGTATCCATGACCACCACGTCGATGCCCCGGTCCGTGTACAGCTTCACGGAAGCGGCCTGGCGTCTGGCGTCATTGGTGTAGTAGACCTTCTTCTCCGTTTTGTCAAAGTTGGCCGCTTTGTATTCCTCCAGCGTGACGTAGGTGCCGTCCGTCTTCTTCATCAGCAGGGAGCCCTTCACCTGCTCATAGAACTTATTGTCTCTGACGCAGCCGTATTTCACGAAAGGCGCGATGTCGTCCCAGTATTTCTGGTAAGTTTCCCGCTCGCCCGTCATCAGGGCGTTCAGCTTATCCGCCACCTTCTTGGTGATATGGCTGGAAATCTTCTTCACATAGCCGTCGTTCTG
>CAZMFY010000203.1:0-4737 GCA_964565635.1 uncultured Oscillospiraceae bacterium | reverse complement strand
AAGAGAGCCGCCTACAGGCGGACGGATCATCTGCACTCGGAATACATGATGAACATACCGTCCGGACAGGATTGCAGGGAACGGTTGAACCCTCTTGTTTTTCTTCGACGGTCGTGGTATTTTTGTGATATCAATTTCGGAGGGAGTGGGTTAAAATGCGTATTGCACTGATCAACGAGAACAGCCAGGCGGCCAAAAACAGCCTGATCGAGGGCGTGCTTCGGAAAGTTGTCGAGCCCATGGGCCATACAGTGGATAATTACGGGATGTATTCCGCGGAAGACAAAGCCCAGCTGACCTATGTTCAGGGCGGCCTGCTGGCTGCTATCCTGCTGAATACCGGGGCGGCGGATTACGTTGTTACCGGCTGCGGCACGGGAGAGGGCGCCATGCTGGCCTGCAACAGTTTTCCCGGCGTGATCTGCGGTCATCTGACGGATCCTTCCGACGGCTATATGTTCGCCCAGATCAATGACGGAAACTGCGTGGCCCTTCCCTTCGCCAAGGATTTCGGCTGGGGCGCGGAGCTGAAGCTGGAAATGATCTTTCAGCAGCTGTTCGGCTTCGGCCACGGCAACGGATATCCGAAGGAGCGGGTGATCCCGGAACAGCGGAACAAGAAAATTCTGGACGGCGTGAAAGCCGTGACCTACCGGCCGCTGATCGAGATCTTGCGCGACCTGGATCCGGAGTTTGTGCGGGCTTCCATTGCCGGGGAAAAGTTCGCGGAACTGTTCTATCCGAAGTGCAAGGACCAGGAGATCGCCGATTTCTTAAGAAGCATCGGCTGAGAACCACCGGGAAAAGAATGGGAGCGCCCCTGACCCAGCGCGCTGCCGGGCCGGGTTTTCCGCGAAAGCCGAAAAAACCGGAAAGGCATGATGTCGACCCGCGGCTGCCATCACGCACAGGGAAAACAGAGGCCAAGCGATAATCGGCGATCCGAAACAGATTCTTAACAAATTCTTCATAAATTATTTCTGCTCCCCTCCAGGAAGAAGCGTATCAAGAGGTGTCAGGCAATTGCGCCGGACGAACTCAGAGGATAGCGCGGGATGCGCGGGAGGAAGAAATTCAATGTTTAAGAAGCTGACGGCTCTGGCCCTGGTTCTCATGACTGTAATAGCGCTGATGATTCCGGTGTGCGCGGGGGCGGAGGTTACAAATACCACCACGAAGACTCTGGATGACGGCATGACCCTGGTTTACACGGAACATCTGCTGCAGCCGGATGATCCCCGAATCGGGCGGGTATCCGTAGAGTATTTTAACGGCACCAAGTACGTACAGGAATATAAGCTGCTGACCTATGAAGAGTGGTTCGACCAAGACGATGACTGCATCTATCAGAAGGATAACGTCAACAGGATCGTCAGAGTTTACATGAGCAACGGCATGCTGATTGATCAGTATAGCTTCTGAGACGCCTCATCACGCAGACTGCCTCAGACAGAGACCGCAAAGCGCGGCCTCTGTTTTTTTTACGGCATCGAGACGCGAAAATATTCCGGAGAAGACTTGCGGGAATCAGGGCATCCGTCATATAATTAAACAGACAGAAAACCCATTCAGGAGCCCGGGGAGAGAGCATATTCCGTCCCCGGCGGAAAAGGAAGGCCTTCGACGGCAGGGGGAGCAGAGGCGGAGCAGTATGGACTTCCATCACGAAGAGAAACTCAGGCCTCATGTGAGCCGGACGGGCGCCTGGGCCTTTGCATTAGGAACGAGCATCGGCTGGGGCTCGCTGGTGGTGACGGCCAATACCTATCTGAGCCAGGCGGGCCCCCTGGGCAGCGTGCTGGGGATGGTTCTGGGGGCTGTCATTATGCTGGCGATCAGCCGGAATTATGCCTATATGATGGACTGCTATCCGGAGTCCGGCGGGGCCTATAGCTTTTCCAGGTCCGTATTCGGATACGATCACGGCTTTCTGACGGCCTGGTTTCTGGGCCTGACCTATCTGGCCATTCTCTGGGCCAACGCCACGGCGCTTCCGCTGTTTGCCCGGTACTTCCTGGGAGATCTGTTCCGGGTGGGGTATCTGTACCGAATCTTCGGATATGAGGTTTACCTGGGGGAGGCGGCCCTGTCGGTCCTTTTTATGCTGGCAGCCGCCTATCTGTGCGCCAGAAGTCCGAAGATTTCGGCGGCGCTGATGATTGGAATGGTATTGCTGTTCTCGGCGGGCATCGGGGCCTGCTTCCTGTGGGTTTTTCTGAGAGGCGGAAGCATCGGGGCCCCGACCTTCGTGCCGGACAGCAGCGCGATGAGCCAGGTCATCAGAATTGCGGTCATCTCTCCCTGGGCTTTTATCGGATTTGAGAGTATCAGCCACGGAGTGGAGGAATACAGCTTTCCCCGGCGGGACAGCTTCCGGGTGCTGGTTACCGCCGTTATTACTTCCGCCGCGCTGTATATTATTGTGACGCTGCTTTCCGTGACGGCCTATCCGGAGGGATACGGCAGCTGGCTGGAATACATTCAGGATCTGAATCACCTGAGCGGGATCGAAGCGCTGCCCGCCTTCTTTGCGGCGCGGCACTATATGGGCGATACGGGCGTATGGATCCTGATGGCATCCCTCCTGTGCCTGATTCTGACCAGCCTGATCGGAAATATTACTGCCCTGAGCCGCCTGCTTTACGCGCTGGGGAAGGACGAAGTTCTGCCGGCTTCGGCAGGCAGACTGAGCAGAAACGGGGCTCCCGCCCGGGCGGTCATGCTGACGGCGGCGGCCTCCTGCCTGATCCCCTTTCTGGGGCGGACGGCCATCGGTTGGATCGTGGATGTGACCACGCTGGGCGCTACGCTGATCTATGGCTTCGTTTCGGCGGCGGCCTGGCGGACCGCGAAATTCAGAAATGACCGCAGGGAACGCCTGACCGGGCTTGCCGGTCTGATTCTGATGATCTGCTTCGGCATTTATCTGCTGGTGCCGAACCTGTTTACGGCCGGCTCCATGGAACCGGAAAGCTATTTTCTTTTCGTCGCCTGGTCGGTGACGGGGTTCTTCGTCTTCCGGCACATTCTGAAAAAGGACGGAAAGAAACGGTTCGGAAAGTCCATCGTGGTCTGGATTGCCCTGCTGAGCCTGATCCTTTTCGTGTCCATGGTCTGGATGAATCAGAGCATCCTCGGCACGACGAACAAGGCGCTGTATGCTATCGAGGAGATATACCGGGAAGGCGGCGCCGGCAATGCGCAGTCCGAATTGATCAGCCGGGAAATGGCCGGGATCCGGATGGTCAGCGCCAGAAGCATTTCCGTGGTGATCCTGGTCTTTGCCATGTCCCTGGGCATCCTGGTCCAGAACTATCGGCTGATGAGCCAGCAGGCGGACCGGAGCAGCCGGGAGCTGGAGCTGGTTCGGGATATGGCTGGAAAAGATCCGCTGACGGGGGTCAGGAGCAAGCTGGCCTACGGGGAAGCGGAAAAGGAACTGAACGGGGAGATCGAAGAAGCGGCCAGGGAACCTTTTGCCGTGGCGGTGCTGGACGTAAACGGCCTGAAGGCCGTGAATGATACCCTCGGCCATCAGGCCGGGGATGAATATCTGAAGAAAGCCAGCCGGATGATCTGCATGTATTTTGCCCACAGCCCGGTTTTCCGAACCGGCGGGGATGAGTTTGTGTGCATTCTTCAGGGCTCCGATTATGAGCAGCGGGCGGAGATTATGAACCTGTTCCGGAAGGAAGCGGAGGCTCATATTTCGTCGGGGGATGTGGTCATCTCCGCGGGATGCTCGGATTATCGACCGGGAGAGGACCGGAGCCTGAAGGATGTGTTTCAGCGGTCGGATGCAGCCATGTATGAGAATAAAATGTGGCTGAAAAGCCTGGGCGCCGTGACGCGGCAGTAAACAAGCGGAACAGGGGAGGAAAAAAGGGAATGCCATCAAACCATCTTAAGTTTCATTCCGCCGACGGAAAAAGGAAAATCCTGGTCGTCGAGGATGAGATGATCAACCGGGAAATGCTGAAATTCCTGATTCAGGATGATTATGCCCTGGCGTTCGCAGAAACGGGAAAGGAAGCCTTTGACTGCCTGGAACGGGAGGCGGAAACGCTGAGCCTGGTGCTGCTGGATCTGAATCTGCCGGATATGAAGGGTGTGGAGATCCTGCGGCGGATGAAGGGAGACGGGAAGACGGCCCGGCTGCCGGTCATCGTGATGACGGCGGATGCCGACGCGGAAGTGGAATGCCTGAACCTGGGGGCCACTGATTTTATCCCCAAGCCCTATCCCAAGCGGGAAGTGATCCTGGCCCGGATTTTACGGACCATTGAGCTGTTTGAAGACAGGGATATCCTTCACTGGACGGAGCGCGATCAGCTTACAGGGCTGTATAACAGGGCTTTCTTCTATCGGTACGCCGCCCAGTTTGATACCTTCCATCCCGACACGGAGACGGACGCGGTTGTGCTGGATATCAACCACTTCCATGTGCTTAACGACAGGTACGGCAGCGCCTATGGGGACAAGGTTCTTCGGAGCATTGCGGATACGCTGCTGGGGGCTGTTGGGGGAGCGTCGGACGGCATCGTCTGCCGGAGGGAAGCGGATACATTCCTGATTTACTGCCCCCATCGGGAGGACTATGAAGATATCCTGCAGCGGGTTTCCGTCTGCATGGCAGGAGAAAACCAGCTTCGGATCCGCATGGGGGTCTATGCGCGGGCGGATCGGAGCATTGAGATTGAGCGGCGCTTTGACCGGGCCAAACTGGCATCCAATGCC
>CAZMFY010000202.1:2291-4757 GCA_964565635.1 uncultured Oscillospiraceae bacterium | reverse complement strand
GAAACGCCGATAGACGAAAATATCCCACAAAAAGAATATAATTCTTTTGATGAGAGAGAACATGAAAATGACGTTGAAAACGCCGATAACGTAGAAATCAAACTTTCAGAAATCCAATCACAAGCACTTCGATTTGAAGAAGAATTAAAAACACTTGGTATATATGATATACCAGACACATCTGATATAGCTCCTACATTTGAAATACAAGATGATGTAGAGATAATTACAAATGATTTTGAAAAAGAGCAAGAAGATATGATAAAAGATAGGAGAAGATAACGTGAGTAATGAAGTACAATTATTAGAGCCTAAATTACAACGTTTTGTTCACTTATATTTAACAGGTCAATATAATCAAACTCAATTAGCACAACTATTAGAGGTCCATAAAAATACCATAAACTCTTGGTTAAAACGTGAAGATGTTAATATTGCTATTAAAGAATATCAAGCTATGGAACATGAAATGATAGATGTTCAAATAAAAGCTATGAGAATGAAAGCAATAGAAAAGATGAACGATTTAATGGACTCACCTATTGATGGTATAGCTTTTCAAGCCTGTAAGGATATACTTGATAGAACAGGTCATAAAGCCAAGAATGAAATTAAAATTGATAAAACTGTTAAAACTATCGAAATGCAATTAAATGACTTAGCAGAAAATCTAATCACAGACGTAGATTTTACGGAGGTTTAATATGAAATGTTTTAGATGTAATTCAGACGTAATTTGGCAATCAGATTTTGATACAGAGGATTACGGAATAGAAGAAGAAGGAATAGTATCTACTTACGTGTGTAGTGATTGCAAGTCTTACTACGAAGTGTATACTATATTTGAAGATGAATAAAACACAGATACTTTTAAAACGTATCAAAGAAGATAGACCTTTCTATATGGAGCATTTTCTTAAAATACGTAACAAAGAAGCTAAACTTATACCTTTTAAAATAAATGACGCACAAGAGATGTTTAATAACGAAATAATCAAGTGTGAAAAAGAAGGTAAGTTAAAGAGATTTATAGTCTTAAAAGCACGTCAAATGGGATTTAGTACCTTTACAGAAGGTTTTATATTCCACGATACAACTACTAATACTTTCAAAAACTCAATGATAATAGCACATGAAGATAAAGCCACTCAAAACTTATTTAATATGTCTAAATTATATTATGAAGAACTTCCAACTGCTTTAAAACCTATGATAAAGTATTCAAACGGTAAAGAACTTGTTTTTGAAAATCCAACAGGCGATCCTTTAGAAAAGAAAAATAATCCTGGACTTAGAAGTAAAATAACTGTTGCAACAGCAGGTACGGTTGAAGTAGGTCGTTCTGCTACGGTCCATAACTTACACGCATCAGAGGTAGCTTTCTTCCCAGATGCCACAACTACAATGCTTGGACTTTTACAATGTGTACCAGATACATTAAATAGCTGCGTAATATTAGAGTCTACTGCAAATGGTGTAGGTGGATATTTCTACGATATGTGGCAAAAGGCTTGTAGGGGTGAAAATGACTTTATACCATTATTTTATCCGTGGTTTACAGATAGAAGTTATACACGTAAATTCACATCAGAAAATGAAAAAGAATATTTCCTATCTACTTTAAATGAGTATGAAAAGAACTTAATGGAGACTAATAATTTAACGTTAGAGCAAATGAATTGGAGAAAATATACCATAGCTAATAAGTGTCAAGGAGACGTAGAGTTATTTATGCAAGAATACCCATCTACACCAGAAGAGGCATTTATAGCGTCTGGTAGACCTGTATTTAATACTGCTTCTGTACGTAAATACTTAAATCATGCTAAAGAAGGAACTAGAGGGTACTTAAAAGAAAAAGGCTCTACTGTTGAGTTCCTAAAGGACGATAAAGGTTATGTTGAAATATGGAAAACACCTGTACCTGGGGAGTTTTATGTAATAGGAGCTGACGTTGCAGAAGGAAAGATAGAAGGAGACTACTCTGTTGCACAAGTATTAGATAAAGATTGTAATGTAGTTGCTAAATGGTATGGACATATTGACCCAGATTTATTTGGTTTTGAGCTAGTTAAACTTGCTAAATATTATAATGATGCGTATTTGGGAGTAGAGAGCAATAATCATGGATTAACAACATTAAAATCTATACAGTCATACGATTATTGGAATTTATATTTTGCTAAGATTTACGATAGATTTACAGATAGTATAACTAAAAAATTAGGTTGGCAAACAACAAGTAAGACAAAACCTATGGCAATAGATAAACTTGCAGAATTTGTAAGGGATTTTCACATAGGTATAGATGATAAAACAACGATACAAGAGTTATTGACTTATATAATTGAAGAAAACGGAAGTACAAACGCACAACAAGGTTGTCATGACGACTGTGTAATGAGTTTAGCAATAGCATTACAAGTGTGGTTAGAAGGAAAAGGGGATAATTATATACCAGAGGTT
>CAZMFY010000202.1:0-2191 GCA_964565635.1 uncultured Oscillospiraceae bacterium | reverse complement strand
GTGGCTAAAGCTCCTTTAATGGATAAATGGAAGGATTATATGAGTGCATATAAAGGCACTTATTTTCAAAATCAAAATCTTCCAGATTATAAATCAAATGAGATAAGTAACCACGTATTTTCAACAATAGAAACTATAAGACCTATAATGACAGATAATAACCCTAAGTTTTTAGCAGTTCCTGCAACTCCTACTGGAATGGAGTTTACTGCTGATGTGCAAACTGCACTTGATTATGAATGGGAAAGAGAAAAAATGCCTTTAAAACTTCCTGCTCAACTTATACCAATGTTAGTGTATGGTAATGCAGTGTGGTTTGTTCAGTGGGATGGTAAAAGTGGAGAATACGGTGATATAAGTATAAAACCAATAGACCCATTTAATATATTTCCAGACCCATTAGCAGAAAATATTGACAATTCTGAATATTTGGTTTATGCTACTTATAGAAATGCAAATCAAATCAAACAACAATTCCCAGAAAAAGCAAGTGCCATAGAAGGGTCACGTATAACAATGTCTGAATTAGTAGCAGAAAGAGATAACAACGACACACAAGATGCAAACCAAGTTTTAGTGCTTGAAATGTGGTGTAGAGATTGGATAACTACTGATGAGACAATAGAAGGTGAGAAAAAGTTAAAATACCCTAAAGGAAGAGTTATAACGTGTTTACCAGAGTTAGGCATATTGCTATCTGATAAGAAAAACCCATATAAAGATGGAAAATTCCCATTTGTATTAATGAAAAATTATGATATACCTTTTGAGTTTTGGGGTGTTGGAGAAGTAGAACAAATAATGTCTCCACAACACTACATAAATGAACTTACAAATCAAATTATAGACAATGCTAAAAATACTGCTAATATGCAGTGGATAATAGATAAAAACTCTGGTATAGGGCAAGGTAAACTTACAAATAGACCAGGACTTGTTATAAGAAAGACTCCTGGAAGTGAAGTAAGAAGAGATACACCTCCACAAATGCCAAGCTATGTTAGAGAACAAATAGAGATACTTAAAAAAGACGTACAAGATATATCTGGTGTATTTGACTCACTAAAAGGTGAACAACAAGGTAGTGTTACTGCTGCATCTGCTATACTTGCACTTCAAGAGGCATCACAAGCTCGTATAAGACTTAAAATAAAACTTATGGAAGCCTCATTATCTGAACTTGCACAAGTAGTATATTCTCGTATGCAACAATTCTGGAAACTTGATAGATGGGTAAGAATTACTGATGTAGAAGGTAATGCACTATTTAAACAAATAGGAATACAAGTTTTACAAAATGATTACGATTTAAAAGTTATGGCAGGGTCAACAATGCCTGTAAATAGAAATGCAATGCTAGACCTTATGATAAGACTTGCACAAACAAATGGTGAAGATGGTTTACCACTTGTAGATAGAAAAGCAGTTTTAGAGTTTTTACCAACAGGAGATAAAAAAGCTATAACTGATAGATTTGAACAAATAAAAGCCCAACAACAACAACAACAACAAGCTCAACTTCAACAAGAACAGGCTTTAGCACAACAACAACAAATGCAACAAAAAGGAGAACTTGACCAGGGGGTAACAGAACAAGTAATGAATATGTTACAACAAGTAATCCAAGCATCTGATATGACTGCTAAACAAGTTGATGAACTTATAATGGATAAAGAAAATAGAGATAAAAAAGAATATGAGTCTAAGATTGAAGAAAAAGGCTATAAAAGAGGGTTAAAAGAAGGTAAACAAGCTGTTGATAGCGAATTACCTAAAGAAGAAGGTATTGTAGAAGAAGATAAAAAGGCTTTAGAAGAACAATTACTTTCTGAAAATGCACAAATGGAAGATGCTCTTAATTCTCAACAAATACCTAATGAAGTATTAGAAGAGTTAATAGGGTTATCTCAAAGCGACCCAGAGACATTCCAAGAAGTAATAAAAGCCTATCCAGAATTAATACAAATGCTACAAGAAGATATTCAAAATATGAATGGGGGAATAGTAGATGAAAGCATACAAGATGAATTTACAAATGTTTAGTATGTCTGATGATAAAGATTTCTTTACATCTGCATTTAATGAAGCATATAACATAACTGATGATAATATAGAAGAGACAGAAGCACCTTCTGACGTAATAGAAGAGCCAGAGGAAGCTCCTGTTGATAAGGTTGAAGATTTACCTAAA
>CAZMFY010000201.1:0-4765 GCA_964565635.1 uncultured Oscillospiraceae bacterium | reverse complement strand
GTATACCGGGCTGGTGAAAACGGGGATCCTGTCGCTGGAGACGCTGATTGCAAAAATGACGGAGGCGCCCCGGCGGCGGTTCGGAATTCCGCAGCCGGCGGAGGATTTCTGCGAATGGGATCTGGAAGCGGAATACGTGATTGATCCTGAGGATTTTCTTTCCATGGGGAAGGCTACGCCCTTCGCCGGACGGAAGGTATACGGAAAGTGCCTGCGGACGGTCTGCGGCGGGAAGGAAACCTGGCGAATCGCTTGAAAATCCAGACCTGATGCTATATGATGGCGAAGGGCCCGGAAGCGGGAAGAAATCAGGGGGAGGAAGATCTGCGTGTTTATCGTGGATAAGGACGGAAACGGCGATTTTACAGGCCTGCAGGAGGCCATTGATGCGATTCCGGAGGGAAACCGGGCGCCGACCCTGGTGCTGATCCGCCCGGGGGTATACCGGGAAAAGGTAACGGTGCATAAAAGCAACGTCCGGATCGTAGGCGCGGACCGGGAGACCACGGTGCTGACCTGGAACGGCTGCGCGAAAGATCCGGACGCGGAGGGAAACGAGAAGGGGACCTTCCGCTCCGCGACCCTGATGGTGACCGGGCACAATGTGGAGGTGGAAAACCTGACCGTCCGAAACGATGCGGGAGACGGACGGGAGGTGGGGCAGGCGGTGGCGGTGTACGCCGCGGGAGACCGGGGCGTCTGGCGCGGCTGCCGGCTGATTGCCCATCAGGATACGCTGTTCTGCGGGCCGCTGCGCATGCCCAACGTGACGGAGGAAGTGGGAGCCCGCCGGGGGCGGGCGGAGGCGGTGACCCGGGTGGAGGACGGCCATCCGACCTGCAGCAGGCAGTATTTTGAGAACTGCTATATCAAGGGAGACGTGGATTTCATCTTCGGCTCCTACCGCTGCTGGTTTGAAGGCTGCACGCTTTTTATGGGCATTCGGGGCGGCTGGTATACCGCGGCCAATACGAACAGAGATCAGCCTTACGGCTTTGTGTTTCACCGCTGCCGGCTGACGGGGGCCTGTGAGGAAGGAAAGGCGTTTCTGGGCAGGCCCTGGCGGGCGTATGCCCGAACGGTTTTCCTGGAGTGCGAGATGGATGCCTGTGTGGCCCCGGAGGGCTTTGCGGACTGGGATCAGGAGCGGGTGGTCACGGAGAGGCTGGGCGAATGGCGCACCGCTGGCGCCCGGGCGGATCAGCGGACGCGGCATCCGGCCCAGAAGCGGCTGACGGACGGGGAGGCCAGCCAGATCACGCTGCCCCAGGTGCTGAGCGGGTATGACGGCTGGAGACCGGACAGAAGGACGCCCGTCTGGTTCCTCTGCGGGGATTCCACCATGGCGGACTATCCGGCGGAGCGGGCGCCGATGAAGGGCTGGGGCCAGATGCTGCAGGCGCTGCTGCCGGAGGACGCGTTTGTACAGAATGAAGCCGTATGCGGCCGGTCCAGCAAAAGCTTTGTGGAGGAGCGGCGGCTGGAGAATATCGAGGCCTGCCTGCGGCCGGGGGACCGGCTGGTGGTTTCCTTCAGCCATAACGACGAAAAGCCGGATCCTGCCCGCCATACGGATCCGGAGACGACCTTTCCGGAATATCTGAAGCTTTATCTGGCGGCGGCCCGCCGGCATGAGGCGCGGCCTCTCCTGGTGACGCCGATTTGCCGGAGGCTTTTTGATGAAGCGGGCCTGCCGGTGCTTACGCACGGAGCCTATCCGGACGCGATGAGAAGCCTGGCGGAGCAGGAGCGGGTCCCGCTGACGGAGCTGGAAGGGGCCACATGGGAACTGCTGCGGCAGGCAGGCCCGGAGGGCACGAAAAGGATCTTCTGCCATGTGGCTCCGGGCAGCCCCAACTACCCGGAGGGACTGACGGACAACAGCCATCTGCAGGAAGACGGAGCGGCCCGGATCGCGGTGCTGTTTGTGGCGCTGCTGAAGGGCACGAAGACGGCCGCGGCCCCCTCGGGCTTTACCTCCGGGGAGGACCGGACGCTGCGGGGAATGATCAGCGAGGAGGACCGGGTGCTCCGGTAACGGCTAAAGCCCCCGGGAATCTCCAGCTTTCCGGGGCTCCCAAAATGAAACTTTCCCGCCGGCGGAGGCCGGATGAAGGAGTAAATCCATGCAACACGCAACAGACCGTTCGGCGATGCTGGGAACCATGAAGATGGGCGCACTGGTGCCCCGGGTCAGCATTCCGATTATGGTTTCCATGCTGGTTCAGGCGCTGTACAATGTGGTGGACAGCATCTTCGTGTCCCGGTTCGATCCGAACGGGCTGACGGCCGTATCCCTGGCCTATCCCTTCCAGATGCTGATGATCGCCCTGTCCGTGGGCATGGGAACGGGCATCAACAGCCTGCTGAGCCGCCATCTGGGGGCAAAGCGGCCGGAGGAGGCCAGGAAGGCTTCCTGGAACGGGCTGCTGATCGAAGGCGCGGGAGCCCTGCTGTTCATCCTGATGGGGCTGTTTCTGGCAAAGCCGCTGATGGAAACGGTGGTTTCCGATTCGCTGATGAACGCGGAGAAGATCCTGCAGATGGGCATTTCCTATCTCTCCATCGTGACCACCTTCAGCCTGGGGCTCTTTCTGTCCGTATATTCGGAGCGGATGCTGCAGGCTACGGGCAATACGACCCTCTCCATGCTGACCCAGCTGTCCGGCGCGGTGACGAACATCGTGCTGGATCCCATCATGATTTTCGGCCTGCTGGGGTTCCCCCGGATGGGGGTGGCCGGCGCGGCCGTGGCTACGGTGATCGGGCAGCATGTATCCGCCCTGACGGGGCTGGCCCTGAATCAGTTCCGGAATCCGGAGCTGAAGCTGGACATCCGGGATTTCGGCATTACGAAGCATGCGCTGACCGGGATCCTGGCGGTTGGCCTGCCCAGCTCCGTCATGCAGGCGCTGGGCTCGGTGATGAATCTGGGCATGAATGGGATTCTCACCGGCTTTGCCCAGAGCAACGCGGCGCTGAACGTGCTGAGCATTTACTTCAAGCTTCAGTCCTTTATCTTCATGCCGGTGTTCGGCCTGTCCAACGGCATTATTGCTATTCTGGCGTATAACTTTGGCGCCCGGCGGAAGGAACGGGTCTATCAGTGCCTGAAGGTGGCCCTGATCTGGGCGATCACCATCATGCTGATCGGGATGCTCATCTTCATGGCCTTCCCCCAGCAGCTGATGGCTATTTTCGAATCCGACGCGGAAGCGGAGCTGACGGCCCAGATGACGTCCATTGGCGTGACGGCCATGCGGATCATCAGCATCGGCTTTGTGATGGCGGCGGTGGGCATCGTGGTGTCCACCCTGTTCCAGGCCCTGGGGCAGGGAACCTACAGCCTGATCACCAGCCTCTGCCGCCAGCTGGTGGTGCTGCTGCCGGTGGCCTGGCTGATCGCCCGGATCACCCAGGATGTTTATGCGGTCTGGTGGTGCTTTCCCATCGCGGAGTGCGTGTCCCTGTGTATCAGCCTGCTGTTCTATCGGAAATGCAACCGGGAGATTCTTTCCGGGCTGTGACGGCGGGAAGCAGCCGTGCCATTTTGAAAAGGGGGAACCGGCCTGAATGAAACAGGTGCTTTTACGGATTGAGGAAAATCTGCCGCTGGCGAAGGATGTATACCGGATGCGGCTGGCAGGAGACGTCAGCGGGGTAGAACGGCCCGGGCAGTTTGTGAATCTGAAGCTGGAGGGCCGGTTTCTGCGGCGTCCGATCTCCGTCTTCGACCGGGGAGAGCATGCGGTTACGCTGATCTATAAGGCGGTCGGAGAGGGAACCCGCCAGATGAGCCGGATGGAGGCGGGAGAAGTCCTGGACGTGCTTACCGGCCTGGGCAACGGATACGACCTGACCCGGGCGGGGGACAGCCCCCTGCTGCTGGGCGGAGGCGTGGGGGTGCCGCCCCTGTACTGGCTGGCCCGGGAGCTGCGGGCTCAGGGAAAGCGGGTGACCGCCGTGCTGGGCTTTAATACCGGAGCGGAGGTTTTCGGAGAAGCGGAATTCCGGTCCCTGGGCTGCGATACCGTCGTGACCACCGTGGACGGAAGCTGCGGACGGAAAGGCTTTGTGACGGACGCTCTGCCGGAGGCGTACAGCTATTTTTACGCCTGTGGGCCGATGCCCATGCTGCGGGCGGTGAACCGGGCCGCCGTGACGGAGGGAGAGTTCAGCCTGGAGGAACGGATGGGATGCGGCTTCGGTGCCTGCATGGGCTGCAGCATCCGGACGGCTGAGGGATTCAAACGGGTTTGCCGGGAAGGTCCGGTGTTCCGAAAGAGCGAAATTCTGTGGGATTGATGGGCAGGCAGGAGCAGCCGGCGGGGCAGGAAAGATCCGGACGCCCCGGGCAGCCCTGCGGAAACGCGCCAGAGGAGGCGGGCAGGATGAAAAAATGGGAAGCGGATCCCCGGCTGAGGGTCAGCCTGTGCGGCATGGAACTGGAGAACCCGGTGATTCCCGCCAGCGGCACCTTCGGCTACGGCTATGAGTTTGCGGAGCTGTACGATATCAACATCCTGGGGACCTTTTCCTTCAAAGGAACCACCCGGGAACCCCGGTTCGGGAATCCGACGCCCCGGATCGCGGAATGCCCGTCAGGCATGATCAATGCGGTGGGGCTTCAGAATCCCGGGGCGGAACGGGTTATTTCGGAGGAGCTGCCCCGGCTGAGGACGGTCTTTCATAAGCCGGTGATGGCCAATGTCAGCGGCTTCAGCCTGGAGGAATACGCGGAAACCTGCGCCATGCTGGACCGGGA
>CAZMFY010000200.1:0-4783 GCA_964565635.1 uncultured Oscillospiraceae bacterium | reverse complement strand
CATCATGGCAGCCAGGATCAGGGCGAGGAACTTCTTCATGTTCATTTCTCCTTTTCTCAGGTCGGATTGGGAATCGTTTGATTTGATAATATTTGCTTTTCGGAAAACAATCAACCGCTCTGGCCCAGTTTGTCTTTTTGGAGGCATAATTGGCAGGCATACGGAAAGCGCCGCGAGGCTGTGTCCGGCAGGCCGGCGGGCTTTGCAGACAGAACAGCTTTTCGGGAGCTGCGGCACGCAGCCATGACACCGCTTTGACACCAGTCCGATACCTTGCTGGCATCAGGGACCTCTTTGAATAAACGGTCATATTGATAGTTTTTGATATGTTTGAAAGGAACAAGATTGCAAAGAAAGAATTAAAACTTCATTACCCCAGCAGAGCCATGAGTTCCTCACGAGACATCGCGGAGATGCTGCGGCCTTCTCCGCTGAGAATCTCATCCGCCAGATCCTGTTTATTCTGCTGCAGTTTCAGGATCTTTTCCTCAATGGTATCCTTTCCGATCAGCTTATAGACACAGACGGTACGGGTCTGTCCGATACGGTGCGCTCTGTCCGTCGCCTGATTTTGTGCCGCTACATTCCACCAGGGATCGTAATGGATGACCGTATCCGCAGCGGAACGCATGGTCAACATTTCCAGATACAGATTCTTCTTCCATCGTCCGGTCAACTGATCATATCATGACAATCCAGCCATCACAATCACATTTCTCCGTTTTCTCGATCGTCCGGGTTCCGGTCTGCGAATCATCTGTACATTTGAAAAAACTGTCGCCCCTTACTATGCTTGTGCTTGTTCTCAGATTTGATTGCTGATACAATGGATTTCATCGAAATCTCTTTCGGCCAGCTCATATTCAGCTGCCCGGTTTTTTATGACGCATGGATGAAGGAGGCAGAACATGATCGAAAACAGACCTGTAATCGCAGTCCCCATGGGAGATCCGGCCGGAATCGGGCCGGAAATTGTCCTTCGCGCATCCATGAGTGAGGAAGTCTCGGCAAAAGCCTGTGCCGTCGTTGTCGGGGATGCGGAAATTCTTGAACGGGCGCTTACGTTTCCGAATATGCCGAAGGTTCGGATCAGAAAGATCGCATCGCCCGAGGAGGGTTCCTATCGGCCGGGGACTTTAAACCTGATCGATCTTCATCATATCAGCACCCAGGATTATCAGATCGGAACCGTCAGTGCAGCCTGCGGGCAGGCGGCTTATAAATATATCGAAAAATCAATCCGGATGGCCATGAACGGAGACGCTGACGCGGTAAGCACAACCCCCATTAACAAAGAATCCCTGCACGCGGCGAAGGTTCCCTATATCGGCCATACGGAAATATTCGGAGCCCTGACAGGCACACCGGATCCCCTGACGATTTTCGAAGTCAGAAACACCCTGGTTTTCTTCCTGACCCGTCACGTATCTCTTCGAAAGGCCTGTGATCTGATTACAAAAGAGCGGCTGGCTGACTATATCAGGCGAAGCTTTGCTGTGATGAAACAATTGGGTCTTGAGCATCCGACCATGGCGGTTGCAGGACTGAATCCCCATTGCGGAGAGCACGGCCTGTTCGGCGATGAGGAAGTGAAAGAAGTGGCGCCAGCTGTCGCGCTTCTCCGGAAAGAAGGATATCCGGTTTACGGCCCCGTAGGTGCGGATTCCGTTTTCTTTCAGGCTATGGAAGGAAAGTATGACAGTGTCATGTCTCTGTACCACGACCAGGGTCATATCGCAACCAAAACCGTCGATTTTTACAGAACCATTTCCATTACCGGCGGAATGCCGATTTTAAGAACATCGGTAGACCACGGGACCGCCTTTGACGTGGCAGGCAAAGGGCTGGCCACCAGCATCAGCATGGAAGAGGCTATCCTGATCGCCGCCAAGTATGCCCCGAATTTCAGAAGAAGCAGCGCATCATAAATACAGAAGCGATTGCGGTACAGGGATTTTCAGTTCCTGAGCTATGCGGGCCGGGCTGTTCGCTATGCGATCATCGATGCCATCCGTGCAGATAATCCCAATCTCATGCTGACGCCCCTGGACGAAGCCCACACCGGCAGCGATGACGGCAACGATGATGCGGACCTGTTCATCGGCAGGATAAAAGCCCGTCTGCCCAGCTCCTATGAGGCTGATCCGGAGACCATATGCATTCGGAAGGAACAGCTGGAGGAACTGTATGCCGCGATCCACTCGCTTACCCCGCGCCACCACACCTGGGTATTATGCAGATATGGCTTTGACGATGATGTGTATAAATCGCTGGCGGAAATGGGAAGGATCTGGCATCTGTCCGAGAGCCGGGCGAAGAAAACGGAGGAGGCTGTTGGCCAACTGAGAAAGAAATTGAAATATGCTCAATGAAAAAGCGGCTGTAACGTGAAAAGCCTTTTGAAATGATATGCTGGAGCCCTTGGCAGGACTCAGAGGATACGTATCCGCTTGTTTCCTGTTGTAAATGAGGGGGACAAAAGACTGCGGCTGGTATATAATGATATGGTCAGCAGTAGACCATTCACACGCTTGGGAGGGAGGCGAAGCTATGGTGCGTTTCAGCTCATCGGGGCGCGCCGTTGCGCTGATCGCCTCCGCGTTCCTCCTGTGCGGCGTGCTGCATGTGGCCCTCTACGGTGTGTTTTTTACGGACAGCATCGCTCAGCTGTTCTGCGGCGCGGCCGTCCTGGTCTGGGCGCTGTCCGTGCAACGCCGCGTCACGGATAGGCGTCTGAGAAGGACGCTGCTCTGGGCGGCCGCCTTCCTGCTGCTGTACAGCATCCTGCAATACGTGAACTACTCCCTGAGCGGCGGCGCGCCGGACTTCAGCCGCTATCTGTGGTATGCCTACTATATCCCCATGATCGCCGTTCCGCTTTGCTGTTTTTTTACAGCCCTCAGCGTATACTGGCCGGAGGAGGAGCCGCTGCCTCGCATCTGCGTGTTTCTCACCGTCCTCGCCGCGCTGATGGCGCTGGGTTTTCTCACGAACGATCTTCACTTTTCCGCCTTCAGTTTTCCCTCCGGCGTCCTGGATGGCAACGGGGAGGAGCGCCACAGCTGGCTGTATGTCCTGTACTGTATCTGGTTTGGCCTGCTCATGCTGGCCGCGCTGGTCATCATCTCCCGCAAGAGCCGCAGGAGCGTCGGCCGGACCCTGCAGGCGCTGCCCGCGGCGCCGGTGCTGGCCATGTCGCTCCTGCTGCTGCTGGGCCTTATGGGTATCCGGCCGCGCGTGAACGGGATCGATATCTGGAAGGACGGCCAGATCTTCACCTTCGGGGTCCTCGGCTTCCTGGAGAGCTGTATCGGGATCGGCCTGATCCCCGCCAACCGGGACTACGAGCACCTGTTCTCGCTGGCGGAGCTGCCCGCCGTGATCCTGGACGAGCGGGAGCAGCCCGTCTACCGGACGGCGAATGCCCGGTATCCCTTCCCGGAAAACGCCGATACGCGGGTGCAGGCCCATGCCATCCCCGGCGGCAGCATCCGCTGGACCACGGACGTCGGCCCCCTGCGGATGATGAACGAAAGCCTGACCGAGGCCATCCAGCAGATCGAGGCGCGCAACGCCTACCTCGCCGAGGAAAACAGGACCCGGCAGGAGCGCGCCGAGCTGGAGACGCGCAGCCGCCTGTACGACCGCGTCTCGCACATCGTCCGGCCGCAGCTAGACAGCATCGAAGCGCGCGCCCGGGCTGCGGAGGGCACAGAGGACTTTCAGGCGCAGCTGCCCCGGATCGCCGTGCTGTGCGCCTATGTGAAGCGCCGCAGCAATATGGAGCTCATGGCCGCAGACCTTCTGCCGCTGGAGGAGCTGGCGGCCGCGATCCGCGAATCGCTGGAAAACATCCGCCTGGGCGGGGCGGACACCGCCCTGCAGGCCGCCGGGCACGGCGAATACCCGGCGAGGATGATCACCGCCGCCTACGAGCACTTCGAGGACATCGCGGAGGCCTCGATGGATTCCCTCTCCGGGCTGCTGGTGACGATCCGTGCGGATGGGGACCGGCTCACCCTGCGGATGCTGCTGCAGGCGGACGCCATCGAGTACGCGGCGAAGCCCCATCCGGAGGACGCCGGCTTTACGCGGCAGCTGACGGTCAGCACCGACAACCGGGACACCCTGGTGACCCTGACCCTCGCGAAGGGAGGCGGTGCCGCGTGAACCCGTTCTGGACGCTGCTGGGCGTTGCCGCCCTGCTCCTGTTCTTCAGCGCGGTGACGCTCCTCGCCCTGGCCGTCCGCTTCCGGCGCGGCGGGGCCCTGGCCGGGTCCGCGCTGCTGCTGGCGCTCAGCTATATCGTGCTGCAGTGCGCCGCTGTCCGCTCTGAGGCGATCCCGTTATCGCCGGGGCGGGCGGCCTTCGTGGACTTTTTCACCGCTGGGGGCGGCCTGTTCGCCGCGGCGCTCTGCGTGATCCTCGCGGCGGGGACGGGACTCACGTGGCGGGATCTTAAGCGCAACGCCTTCCGGCGGATCACGCCCTCTTCCATCAAGGAGGCCCTGGATTCCCTGCCCTCCGGCGTCTGCTTCTACCGGGAGGACGGCCGTGTGCTGCTGGTGAACCGGGCGATGGAGCGCCTCTGCCGCCGCGTGACGGGCGAAGCGCTGGTGAACGGCGCCGCGTTTGCCGCGCGGCTGGGCTCGGAGGCGCTGCCGGAGGGCTGCCGCCGCGCCGCTGCCGGCGAAGAGCCGGTGATCGTGCTGCTGGACGGCACGGCCTGGAGCTTCTCCCGCAGGCCGCTGCGGGATCAGAAGCGGACGGTGGACATGCTGGT
>CAZMFY010000199.1:0-4811 GCA_964565635.1 uncultured Oscillospiraceae bacterium | reverse complement strand
GACCAGAAAACGCTGCGAACCGATTTGCTCCGCCGTCTTCGCGCTTTGGAAGTTGTCATGGATCTTTCCTCCTTTGCTCATGAACATGGCCGCGCCTGTTCTTCGGCTTATTCTACCCGGGTTGCATCCTTCCTGTCAAGTCCGGAAAAACCGCTTCCCGGGGCCGCTTCTCTTCCTCAGCCGCCGAAGAAGGCCCTGGCCGCTTCCGGCAGCTGACGGATATCCTGAATTGCGGGCGTGCCCTCCGGAACCGTTCCGAAGCCGTAGGCCGCGTGGAGAAACGGAATCCCCGCCTCCCCGGCGGCCTGATAATCACCCATGGTATCCCCCAGGTAGAAGGCCGCCTCCAGGCCATTCCGGTCCACCACATGGCGGATGTTGGCCCCCTTTTCCTCCCGGGTGCGTCCGAAGCATTCCGTATCCCGGAAATACCGTCCCAGCCCGTGATGGTTCAGAAACGCTTCGATATATCCTTCCTGACAGTTGCTGACGATGGCCAGAAAAAACCCGGCCTCCGCCAGCGCCTTCAGGGTCTCCTCCAGGCCCTCGTAGAGCACCCCGCCCTTCTCTTCCAGCCAGGCGTTCTCCCGCAGCAGGCACCCCCGCAGAAGCCTTACCGCCTCCTCCGGCGTCTCCCGGGGAAAGGTAAGCATGGCAATCTGATCCATGTTTTTTCCCATAATGCTGTGCACCCATTCCGCGGTGCACCGCTCCGGCCGCCCCATCCGGGCCAGCTCGTCGTTCCAGCTGTCGGCGACCCCTTCCGCGGAATCCCAGAGCGTCCCGTCCAGATCAAAAAGGATACCCTTTTTCATTCGTTTTCCTCCGCAATGACAGAAGAAAAAGCCGGGAAAGGAAACGCGTCCTTTTCACCGGCTTTCCGTCGATTCTGATTACTGGTTCGCCAGCCATTCATCGGCCTTGGCCTTGGACATCCGCTTGATATCTTCCTTCGGGAAGACGGAAGCTTCGCCGCCGTTGGTATACAGGAAGAATTTGCCGTCCGCAGTCTTGAACAGGCATTCTTCATAGCCGGCGGGATCGCCCAGATACCCGGAGGTCTTCTTTCCGATCAGTTCAGAAGCTTCGGTATCATAATCGACTTTGCAGATTGTCTTCTTCATACCAATCTCTCCTCTGTCAATGGGTTTAAGGCCCGAAAATCCTTATTTTTCAATTATCCGGGCCACTGCGTATATTATCACAAAACCGTATAAAGCGCAACGCTGTTCCGCTGGTTCCTTTCTTACCAGATTGTACATGTCAGGGAAGTTCCACCTGGATTTTATCCCCGGCCTGCCGGATGATCCGCTCGACCTCATGCCGCTCCAGGGTCATGGTCAGTTTGGCTCCCTCATCTGTGTAATCCTCGGATATGACCTTCCCCAGCGGGCGCAGCTGAGAAGCGATCCCGTATTCGCTGAAGGGAATCCGGAAAACCGCCTGAATCAGGTTTTCCTGCAGCGCCCTGCCGATCCGGTCCTTCAGCTCCTCCAGGCCTTCGCCGGTTCTGGCCGAGATCATCACCGCCCCGGGGAAGGTGGGCCAGGGGTCCGCGATGTCGCACTTGTTGACCGCCTCAATCCGCTTCGTGTTCCCGGCGCCCAGCTCCTCCAGCACCTTTTCCACCGTGTCGTGCTGCTTCGCCATCTCGCTGCTGCTCCCGTCATTGACGATCACCAGCACGTCCGCCAGGGCCGCCTCCTCCAGGGTGGACCGGAAGGCGCTGATCAGCGCGTGGGGCAGCTTCCGGATGAATCCCACCGTATCCACCAGCAGGTATTCTGTTTTCTCCGCCGTCTCCATCCGCCGGGAAACGGCGTCCAGGGTGGCAAAAAGCTGGTCCCGGGCATACACCTCCGAACCGGTCAGCGTATTGAGCAGGGTGGATTTCCCGCTGTTCGTGTATCCCACCAGCGCCACCACCGGCGTCCCCTTCCGCTCCCGGTTCTTCCGCCGCAGCTCCCGGTTTTTTTCCACCTCTTCCAGCCGCCGGCGCAGTTCCGTCATCCGCTCCCGGATCCGCCGCCGGTTCATTTCCAGCTTGCTCTCTCCCGGCCCTCGGGTGCCGATGCCGCCGGCCAGCCGGCTCAGCACCAGCCCCTGGCCGATGAGCCTCGTGCTCTGATATTGCAGCTGGGCCAGCTCCACCTGCAGCTTTCCTTCCGCGCTGGAGGCCCGCTGGGCGAAGATATCCAGAATCAGGCTGGTCCGGTCGATCACCTTGATCCGGAGCACGTCCTCCAGATTCCGCACCTGAAGGCCCGTCAGCTCCTCGTCCAGGATGCACAGATCCGCCTCCAGCGCCTGGCATTCCCGGGCCAGCTCCTCCGCCCGGCCCCGGCCGATGAAGGTCGTTCCGTCGGGTCTGTCCCTTTTCTGCAGGAAGCTGCCCACCACCCTGGCGCCGGCGGTTTCCGCCAGCCGGCCCAGCTCCTCCAGGGATTCCCGGCTCTCGATGCCCATCAGCACCGCCCGTTCCGGACCGCCTTCGTTCTCTTTCGTTTCCTCGATTCCTACCAGCCCGTCGCTTTGCTCGATCTGATCCAGCCACGCCCGGTCCGGAATCCTGTCCCATCGGACCGCTTCCGTCAGCAGGACCTCCGTATCCGAGGTCAGAAACGCCGTCTGCAGGTTCACGGGCTTCCCGTCCTTAACCCCGATGGCTGTCATGGCGTCATAGCGGAAGATCTTCAGGGCGCTGAGATCCACGTCGCTCAGATGCCCGTCTCCGTCCGGATGCGTATGAACGCACCGCACCCGGCTGAGCCGGCGCGCGTTGCGCCGAAGCCGGAAATCCGTCAGCTCCACATCGCAGTCCGTCCCCACCGCCACCCGGACGACCTCCCCGTCCCGGGTCAGATAAACCGCGATCTCCCGGTTCAGACGGCAGGAGCAGTCCGCCAGGACGTTCATCAGCTCCCGGGGCAGATATTCCGATTCCTCCGTCTCCAGGCTGTACAGATCGTCCAGCTGCTTCAGCATGGCGTCCCTGATGCCCTCAATATTTCCCTGTACGTTATGCTTCAATGCTTTCCTTCCCTCCCCGGGCCTGCGGCCTTCCGCCGCTGTAATCAAACCAGGCATCCGCCAGGCGTCCCAGCTCCTCCAGCGTCAGCTTCTCGCCCCGGATCCTTTCGTCCAGCCCCGCCTTTTCCATCAGTCCCAGCGCTTCCTCCCGGCTCAGATGCAGGGAGGCGCACAGACCGTTGGTCATGGTCTTCCGCCGCAGGGCAAAGGCCGCCGTCACGATCTCAAAGAAGGCGCTTTCGCTTTTCACCTTCACCGCCGGCTCGCCGCGCAGTGGCATCACCAGGAAGGCGCTGTCCACCTTGGGCACCGGCGTAAAGCAGGCCGCCGGCACGATCCTGGAGATCGAAGGCTCGCAGGCATACTGGCAGCGCACCGCCAGCGGGCCCCAGCCATCCTCCCCCGGACCGGCCAGAATCTTCTCCGCCACTTCCTTCTGCACCATCAGGGCCAGCCGGCGGATCGGCAGGCCGCTGGTCAGCAGCCGGATGATCAGGGGCGTCGTAATATAGTACGGAATGTTCGCCGCCACGGTAAAGGGTTTCCGAAGCCCCTCCGTCACCGCCCGCAGATCCGCCGTCATCACGTCCCCCTGGATCAGGGTAAAGTTCTCCGTCCCGGCCATGAACGCGGACAGCAGCGGAATCAGCCGCTCATCCAGCTCCAGGCTGACCACATGATGCGCCCTCCGGCACAGATGCCTGGTCAGGCTGCCGGACCCCGGCCCGATCTCCAGCACGTCCTCCTCCGGTCCGAAGCCCGCGTCCTCCGCCAGTGCCGAGAGCAGATCCTCGTCGTAGATGAAATTCTGCCCCAGGCTCTGCTTATAGCGCAGGGTACTCTCCCGGATCCGATCCTTTGTCTTGCTCAATGGCTTATCCTCTTTCTCTGTCCGATCCCGCCGGTCCCGTCGGAATCGCCCGTTCTCTGTCCGTCCTCAGGTCCCCGCGGCCGAAATGCCGCTCCCGAGGCCCTTCCGGCTCCTCGCCACGGGGCAGCTTGAACCATCAAGCCGCCCGGCGAAACCCCGGCGTGTGCTTTCTCATGCACCGGTGGAGCCGAACCCGCCCCGCCGGTCCTCCAGCAGCGCGTCCTCTTCCTCCGCCAGTCCGAATGGCAGCAGCACGCCCTGGCAGAAGCGTTCGCCCCGCCCGATGGTCACGTCCCGGCTGCCAGGGTTCCGCAGCGAAACCATGATATGCCCCTCGTTATCCGCAAAGGCATAGTCACTGTCGATAATGCCCACCGTATTGCTGAGCCTGATCTGGGTTTTAAACCCGAGGCCGCTGCGGGGAAACAGCATCAGAACCCAGCCCTCCTGCATTTCGCACCGGATCCCGGTGGGGATCAGGGCCTTTCCGCCGGCAGGAATGACCGTTTCCACGGGGGCGATAAAGTCATATCCCGCGCTTCCCCGGGTGGCTCTTCCGGGCAGCGGCACCGCCTCCAGCGGCATGGCCCCTTCCCGTCCCGCCATGGCTTGGGCGTACTGCTTTTCCGATACGCGGGTAAATCTTGCAATTCCCACGGTCCCATCTCCTTCCTGGGTTTTCCCGGACAGTATATCATACTTTGGACATGAAAAAAAAGCGGTATCCGAAGATACCGCCAGAAAGTAAGCTCATCAGAACTTCAGCAGCATTTTTCAGCCGCTGCCAGTGGCAGATGCAGGCTGAAAAATGTTGGCTCCATCAGAACTTCAGCGGATTCACCCGTACCGCGGGTCCCATGGTGCTGGAGAGATATACGCTCCGCATATAGGTTCCCTTGGCGGCGGCGGG
>CAZMFY010000198.1:0-4861 GCA_964565635.1 uncultured Oscillospiraceae bacterium | reverse complement strand
AGGCAAACCGCCGGCTACTTCCGGACACACGGAAATGATCTCGTGTCCCGCGAGCTTCCTTAGCAGCGCTTCGCTCCTGTTATTCCCGCCGTTATACTTACAGTTTATTCCCAGTAAGCATGCGCTTACCATAATCTTCATCGCTTATACCCCTCTCGCCATTTCCATGGGCCGACGCGTCCTGAATCTTTTTTCTCTGTTTTCATTCCGGCAAAGCTTTTTACCCCAGACAAGTATACCACCGCACAAGCGATCATAAAAGAGCTTTGCGGCGCGCCTGTTTCTCAGGCTCCGCCTGACGGCAGCGGGAAGAAGCGGAGAGAAGCGGTTTTTGACAGGCGCGGCGCGAAAAAACGCCATGGCGGATGAAATCATTTTTATCAGTGTCAGTGGGAATCATCGCTTGGGGAAAAATGAAAATGCATAGCGGACGGGATCACTGTATTGAATATGCCCCCTGCTGATGGTAATATAGTTTCCAATGGAAATCATCGTTATCTTACAGCGGAGGTCAATCAGATGATCATTCATGATGATGGCATTGAACTGAGTGCGGTGCTGGAAATCCCGGAAAACTATACCGGGCATCAGCTTGCGATCCTGCTGCACGGTTTTACCAGTGCAAAGGACAGACCGCATAACATCCGGGCAGCAGCCGCTATGCGGGATGCAGGCTTTGCTACCCTTCGGTTTGATCTTTACGGACATGGTAAGAGCGGCGGTGACTTCAGCAATCATACATTTTTTAAGTGGATATCCAATACGATGGCGGTGATTAACTGGGCGCTTGAACAGGGATACGATAATCTGTATCTTTCGGGGCATTCACAGGGGGGCCTGGTTGCTGCGCTTGCTGCAGGAATAGAGTCAGATCGGATTCACGGACTGCTTCTGCGTGCGCCCGCCTTCATGATCCCGCAGGGAGCCAGAGAAGGATCTTTATTGGGCAAAACCTTTGATCCGGATCATATTCCCGAAGAAATCGACGTGATCAAAGGGCTGAAGCTGAGCGGAGATTATCTGCGCGTAGCGCAGGCCATCCATGTGGAAGAAATGATAGATCGATTCAAAGGTCCTGTATTGATTCTTCATGGGGACGAGGATGATACGGTATCCCTGGAGGATTCGAAAAGGTTTTCCAAACGTTACTCCTGCTGCGAATTAATCGTCCTGAACGGCGAGTCTCATCATTTTGATCAAAATCCGGAGCGAATGGAAACCCTGATCCGGAAATGGATGAATTCCGAGCGTCGGAGCAGCCCGGGAACGCGTTTTTGTTAATTGCCGTTCAAACAAACGAAAGCCCGCTCCCCGCGCCAGGATTGCACATCATTCTCCCCTCTCTGAATGAATGCTTCAGCGTTTGAGCGTGCCAAAAATGCGAGGCTCTGACCTCGGATTTTTCGACATGCTGAGACGCCATACATGCGAAGGAAGGCGCTTTGAAACACCACGACCTTGTACGGTTCAAAAGGGTTCAGTGATCCGGCTGCCCTTATTCTATGGTATGAATCCGGGAGGCATCGTAACGATCCTGCTGTGCTCGTTCCTCTGCGGGATATCCCAGCGGGAAAAGACCGAAAGCATGAAGCTCTGTCGGCATTCCGATGATCTCCTCTACTGCTTTCATCCGGTCTTCCATGGGAGCAATGCCAAGCCAGACGCCGCCAAGCCCCAGCGCATCTGTTTCCAGCCAGAGGTTTTCCATGGCAATGGACATGTCAATCTGCGCATAAGGCGGTAAAGCGCATTGAACTCTGTAGGCGGATACGATGCAGACCGGCGCGTCTTTAACCATCTTGGCAAAGCGGTGCACATTCGATAATGCGGTCAGTTTCTCCCGATTGGTAACTACATAGAACTCCCATGGCTGTTGGTTTACAGCAGAGGGCGCCTGCATGGCTGCCCGGAGAATCATATCAATCTTTTCCTTTTCAACGGGCCGATTCTGATACTTCCGAACACTGATACGGTGAAAAATGCTGTTCATGGTCATCGTCCTTTCTGTAACGGACAGAAACAAAGCGCTTTTCGTTGCTCTATGATTTCTATCTAAACCGCTCTGGCCGGCGCGTGCGCGTAGTATATCATCTTTGGGTGCCGGCGCATAATCATTTTCCAGTCCTGCGCCAGAAGCGAATTATCCGCATAGGCTCCGAGGTATTCGGGGGGCTCAAGATCCCCAACGAAACAGGCTCCGCTGTCCAGAATCAGACAAACACCGTCAGCGCTGTGACTTGCAGTCTGAATGATTTCACCTTCGATTCCCAGTGCTTTCAGGAACGGCCTGCTTTCCTTGGCGGAAATGATCATTGCTTTCGCAGGATCAACAGGTATGTATTCGCGCTTTTCTCTGGCGAAGATATAGTCCGGAGAATGAACTGCCTTCACCTGTGAATCCATCAGAAGCAGCTGAACTCCCTGTGCCTGCAGCTGGCCAATCAGGCCGCAATGATCCGGATGATAGTGTGTGGCCATCATACAGCTGATCTGATTCAGCCTGATTTCGTTTGCTTTCAGCGTGCGATAAAGGCCCTGCATTGTGCCGGCATAGTCGGTATCAACGAGGAGGCTCCCTGTGAGCCCCTTCACCAGAAAGGTGAACGTATTGCCATACCTCAGCGTTACGATTTCCATCTTCATCGGAGGATTTTCTCCATCATCTGTCCAGTAAAAAAGTTGCAGCTTCATCCGCGACATGTGTAATCCAGGCCAGGGGGAATTGCTGATAAGCGTTACTGACGTCGCGGATCGTTGTTGCGCTGCCGTCAGAGAAGCCCATGTGACAGTTGATCGCTGCCGCTTCCTCTGTGGTCAGTTTCATGAACTGCTGAATAAGGAACACGGACTTGGAGCCATGCCCGCCGAAATGATACTTTTCGTCAATCACGTATACGGGCACTTCATGCCATACACCGTCAATCTTCTGATTGCGCTTATCTACCTTGTAAAGGTTGACCTTGCATACGTCATGAAACAGTGCTGCTACCGCTAAAGACTCTTCAGAGGGAGCGGCCGGCATCAGAAATGACAGCTTTTTTGCGTATTGATAGACGTCAATCGAATGCTGGCAGAGACCGCCGGCGTAGCCTCCGTGATACTTTGTGCTGGCCGGCGCCGTAAAGAAATCCGCTTTACAAAGCCAGTCCAGCAGATCTTCAATGCCGTCCCTGTGGATCATTGCCCTGCAGATGGTCAGAAATTCCTGCTTCTGGGCTTCCAGATTCAACTCCATTGCTTGTAAGCCTCCAATCCATAGCTTCAATCATGATTGTAAATCATAGCACGGATCTTGCGTGAAGTCCATTTCTGTCCCGCATATAGGATGGGAATTCCTGGCAAATGATAAGGGTGCGGCAGTATCTGCAGAGCAGTAACCGCCGTCTTAGAAGCCTGTTGGGTCGGTGCATCGCAAATGGAGCAGAAAATGCGGTCCAGGCCATATTCGGCTCCATGATAATTCAGACTTTTTATGGCTTTGTGACAGTTCCTGTGGTATACTTTCCCGGATGCCCTCCCGCTAAGCGATTAAAGTTGGCATGCTTTCGCAGGTTCCCGCCGGCAGCGTCTGCCAGCGAGCTTATGGGCATTTGAATTGAGCGCAGGACAGTATAAAACCGTAAAGGTGAAAAAGATGAAGCAGAATCATTATGGACGTACACAGCTGGCATGTTATCTCGGATTTGTGACCCAGGCAATCTGTGCAAACTTTGTTCCGCTGTTGTTTCTAACATTTCATCATACCTATCAAATTGGTTTCGGACAGCTGGCACTGATTTCCACATGCTTCTTTTTTACGCAGCTGGTTGTGGACTTCATCTGCGCTACAGTCGTGGACAGGCTGGGCTACCGTCCTTGTATCATTGCCGCTGAGGTCACGTGCGGTCTGGGGCTTGCGGGACTGTCGTTCCTTCCGGATCTGCTTCCGTCGCCATTCGCTGGCATTCTTATTTGTGTCATGATCTATGCCGTCGGCAGCGGCTTGACCGAGGTGCTGGCCAGTCCGATCATTGAAGCCTGCCCCTTCGAAAACAAAGAAGGCATGATGAGCCTGCTCCACTCCTTTTATTGCTGGGGTTCAGTAGGCGTGATCCTGGGTTCTACGCTGTTCTTTGCTGTGTTTGGCATAAACAACTGGCGCATCCTTGCGGTTCTCTGGGCTTTGATCCCGCTGTATAACATCTTCAATTTCGCCACCTGCCCTATTGAACAGCTGGTTGCTGAGGGGCAGAGCATGACCATGGTTCAGCTGTGCAAGACCAGAACCTTTTGGATTTTCATCGTGCTGATGGTGTGCGCAGGCTCCTCTGAGATCGCCATGGCACAATGGGCATCTGCGTTCACGGAGTCCGCACTGCATGTTTCCAAAGCGGCAGGCGATCTGGCGGGGCCCTGTGGATTTGCTGTTTTGATGGGTACCAGCCGGCTTCTGTACAGCAAATACGGTGAGAAAGTCGATCTGACCATCTTCATGGTCGCTTCCGGCATTTTGTGCCTGGGCTGCTACCTGCTTGCGGGGCTGGCAAGCCAGCCGGTCTTTGGCTTGATCGGATGTGCAGTATGCGGTTTTTCGGTGGGCATCATGTGGCCGGGCTCCATCAGTATCTCTTCCCGCATCCTGCCTGCAGGCGGCACATCAATGTTTGCTCTGCTTGCGCTGGCCGGAGATCTGGGTGGCGCGCTTGGCCCGGCCATCATCGGCAACGTATCTCAAAACGCCGGGAACAATTTGCAGGCAGGCGTTTTAGCCGGTATCGGTTTTCCAATCGTCTTGGTGGTTTGCGTGTTCCTGATTCGAAAGCAGTATAAGGAATCCGGTGGAAAATAAAACATTTGCTAAGGAATGCCTCCCGTCCGCCGG
>CAZMFY010000197.1:0-4872 GCA_964565635.1 uncultured Oscillospiraceae bacterium | reverse complement strand
ACGGGCATTTCGCCACAAGCCACAGCCATATCAATTACTACATTGACCTGACCATGACCAAGCACCGGCTGTCAGAAGCCCGGATTGCCGCGGAAGAATTGTGCGGCATGTACAAGAATTCCACGATCGTGGACTCCATCCTCTGCCTGGACGGAACGGAAGTGCTGGGCGCCTGCATGGCTTCAGCACTGTCCGAGGCCGGGTTTCGGAGCATGAATGCGCACCAGACGATTTACGTGGTGACTCCGGAACATACCTCCGGAAGCCAGCTGATCTTCCGGGACAATATCGCTCCGATGATTGTGGGCAAGCATGTGCTGGTGCTGGCAGCCTCCCTGACCACCGGCTTTACCGCCCGCTCCGCCATCGAGGCTATCCGGTATTACAGCGGTGTGCCCGCAGGTGTCTCAGCCATCTTCTCTGCGATTGATGAATGTGAAGGCTTCCCGGTCAAGAGTGTTTTCACCGTAAAGGAGAACCTCCCCGATTATGTCAGCTACTCCTCTCACAACTGCCCGATGTACAAGGCGGGGGAAAAGCTGACAGGACTGGTCAACAGCCACGGCGTTTCCTCCTTCTGAGGACGCACTTTTTGGAAAAACGGAAGCCAGGCATGATGCCCGGCTTCCGTTGTATTTCAATGCCATTCGTCTTACTGACGTGCCGCAATATAAAAAACATCCCGGGAACCTTTGTAAATAAGGCTCCCGGGTTTCTTGCAATTATTCGAACCCGATGGTGGAAATGTGTTTTTATTCCAGAACGCGGATCATCGATACATCTTTGCCGGAAAAAGGCAGGAGGTAAAACCGGCGGGATGGGGATCGTCGATACGGGAGCGGCTGTTCTCCCTCTGACAGGGTCAGTACAGACCGTCATCCTGGAATCAGGTGTTTTTGGATGTATGGATATAGACAATCTTACATGGGCATGATATACTGTTTTTGTCAGGTAACCGCATCTGAAAACTGAACAGAAAGAGATCACGTTTGGAAGGTTTGCTTTCCATTCGTGATTTGGGTGACGGTATGAAAACAGTGATTGCGATCCGGTCGGGGGTTTCGAATCTGTCCGGGCTGAGAAAACCGGCGGATCTGTTCTCCGGCGAGGAAATCGACCGGCTGGATCCTGCTGCGTTTGCGGAGATGGGCAGGGCTGAACTCCATGCGCTGAAGCGGAAGCTGTCCGATTCGTTTGACTGGCTGGAATCGGGAGACTGGAATCTGGGAGATCCCCGGTGGAAGGAATGGGAAAACCGCCTGGTCCGTTTGAATGTATTGATGGATGTTGTTGATGAACTCCTGTATTCAGACGAGGACGGGTGGGATGTGATATGATTTACCGGGGCGTAAAGATGACAGGGAAAGCGGAACGGAAGAAAGAGAAGCGGGACTGGCTGAGGGCAGTCGGTTATTTTGTGCTGGGCGCTGCCCTGATTGCCGCGGTGGTCATCGGGACAGAGCAGCTGGGACTGTGATGATATTTACTGTCGGCTTTTGCCGGCAGTTTCTTTTCTTTCTGCCGGTTTGCCGATATAATATCCGTGAAGGTGATTGCAGATGAGTAAAGAACCTGCCGTGGATTATCCGGACGCGGTGGCGCGGTTTGCGGCGGCGGAGCGGGATGCCCGGGTGGATTCTGTCAATGAAGGCAAAGGCCCTGCCGGGCGGACAGAAGAAGATGGCAGGCGTTTTGCGGAAAGCTGAAATGAACATCGCAGCAATGACCTTCCGGCTCCGGGCCTCCTGGGTCCGCAGCCTGATGGAAGAAACACGGGAGATCCGGTAAGGCAGGAGGGCGGATGAAAACAGCTTTGATCATGGAAGGCGGAGCCATGCGCGGCATGTTCACCTGCGGCGTTATGGATGTCCTTATGGAAAACGGCGTCGCTTTTGACGGCGCTGCCGGCATTTCAGCCGGAGCTGTTTTCGGCTGCAATTTCAAATCGGAGCAGATCGGACGCCCGGTCCGCTACAACAAAAAATACTGCAGGGATCCGAGATACTGCAGTATCCGTTCCTGGTTGAAAACCGGCGATCTGTACGGCGCGGATTTCTGTTACCGGGAACTGCCGGACGTACTGGATCCCTTTGACAGGAATGCCTTCGCCCGGAATCCGATGGCGTTCTGGGTCGGCGCAACGGATGTTGATACCGGGAAGTGCGTATATCACCTGTGTACGGATGGCGGGGAAACGGATATGCGCTGGTTCCGGGCTTCAGCCTCCATGCCGGCCGTTTCCAGACCGGTCCGGATTGACGGTCACCGCTATCTGGACGGCGGAATCGCGGATGCTGTGCCATATGCATATATGGAACAGCTGGGATATAACCGGAATGTGATTGTTCTGACGCAGCCCAAAGGCTACCGGAAGAAAGCGCAATCCCTGCCGGTTCTGAAACTTTTTCTCCGCCGGATTCCGGGGATCTGCGAAGCGATGCAGCACCGGCATGAAATGTATAACCGGCAGATGGACGAACTGGACCGGATGGAAGCGGAAAAACGTGCCCTGATCATCCGGCCTCCGGAAGATCTGCGGATCGGACATACGGAAAAGAACCCGGCGGAACTGGAACGGGTTTACCGGGTGGGACGGAAGGAAGCGGAAAAGCGTCTGACGGAGATCCGGCAATGGCTGCGGAATGACGGCCGGCCGGATCGGGAAGGCGCGTGAAAAAGGTTGCAGCGCATTTTGATCATGGACGCATCGGGGAGGTTGAACATGGAATACAGATGTCTTGGAAAAACAGGCCTGCAGGTCAGCGAGATCGGCTTCGGCGGTGAATGGCTGGAGCGGCATGAGGCGGGCGAATCCGTTGCCCTGGTGAAATATGCCCACAGCAGGGGGATCAACATCATTGACTGCTGGATGCCCGACCCGAAATCCAGGGATATCATCGGGCAGGCCATTGCGGAAGACCGCGCCGGATGGGTGGTCCAGGGCCATATCGGCTCCACATACCAGAACGGGCAGTATACCCGGACGAGGGACGCGCAGCAGTGCCGGATCGCCTTTGAGGATCTGCTGGCGCGGCTGAAAACGGATTACATTGACCTGGGCATGATTCATTATGTGGACCGGGAGGACGACTGGGACATTGTTTCCCGGCCCGGTCCCTACCTGGATTATGTCATGGAACTGAAAAGCCTGGGAAAGATCCGGCACATCGGTTTATCCACGCATAATCCGGTGATTGCTGTCAAAGCGGCGGAAAGCGGATGGGTGGAGATGATCATGTTCAGCGTGAATCCTGCCTTTGACCTGATGCCGCCGACAGACAATATTGAGCACTATTTTGCCGATACCTACGCGGAGGGCCTGAACGGCGTGGACCCTGTCCGGGCCAGGATGTACAGGATCTGCGAACAGCATCATGTGGGGATCACCTGTATGAAACCTTACGCAGGCGGACGTCTGTTTGATGCGAAGCGTTCCCCCTTCGGCGTGGCGCTGACACCGGTTCAGTGCATCCATTACGCGCTGACCAAACCGGGCGTTGCTTCGGTTCTCTGCGGCTATGACACCACGGCGCAGGTGGACGCCGCGGTAGCCTACGAAACAGTTCCGGATCACGAGAAGGATTACGCCGCGGTCCTGGCCGGCGCACCGCAGCATACCTTTGCCGGAGGGGAATGTACCTACTGCGGGCACTGCAAACCCTGTCCCGCGGACATCGACATCGCCATGGTGAATAAACTGTATGATCTTGCGGTAATGCAGCCGGAGGTTCCCGCTTCCCTGAGGGAACACTATCTCTCCCTGCAGCACCATGCGGGGGAATGCATCGGCTGCCGCGGCTGTGAAAGCCGCTGCCCCTTTGGCGTGAAGGTTGCCGACGGTATGGCCCGGACCGCTGCACTCTTCGGGAAATGACAGGCCGGAGCCTCTTTCTTTGATGAAGCGGATCCGGTATTGATCAATCGGCGTCGGCCTCGGCGTATCTGCCCCTGCGATCTTTTAACCGCGGGAAGGAAGACCGGTCCGCAGGCTTCGATGACGCCGCCGCCGTAGACGACAATGTCCGGGCTGAAGATATTGATCATACTGCCCGTCGCAACAGCCAGATAATGGCAGGAACGCTCTACGGCTTCCACGGCGACCGCGTCGTTGGCCTGAAGGGCTTTCTTCAGCTTCTTGCTGCGGAAGGTACCGTTTTCGAAGCAGCCCTCCATCATGGTCTCGCGGCCGCGGAAGATCTGCTGCAGCATGTACGATGTCATGCCCCGCTTGGAGGAGTAGATCTCCAGACAGCCTCTCTGGCCGCAGGAGCACAGCGGTCCTTCGGGATCCAGGACCATGTGGCCCAATTCAGCGCCTTTGAACAGATTGCCGGTATACAGTTTATCATCGAGGATCAGGCCGCCGCCCATGCCAGTGCCGACGAAGAAGCCGACAACATTGTGGTAGCCCTTTGCGGCACCGTAGTGGTATTCGCCCAGCACGCCGATATTGACGTCATTGCCGATGTAGAACGGGATGCCGAAGGCTTTCTCTACAGCTGCGCGGATATCGTAGTTCTTCCACGGGAGATTCGGGGAGAACAGGACAATGCCCTCTCCTTGGTTGATGACACCGGGAGCGCCGGCGGCGATGGCGCGGATTTCGCTCTTCTTGATGCCGAATTTGTCGATCATCTCCTTGACGACCCGGAGAATGACTTCTTCTACGTTCTCGGTGGAATCGCCGCCTTCCTTTGTCTTTTTCTTCAGACGGTAAATGATCTTTTTGTTCTCATCAAAGATGGCGCCGAGTACTTTCGTGCCGCCGATGTCGAGACAGATATCGTATTTTTTAGCCATATTCTTTTCCTCACTGAGCAGTGCTTTGATTTTATTGTAGGAGTTGTGCGATTCCGGCGTCAATGCTTCAGG
>CAZMFY010000196.1:0-4884 GCA_964565635.1 uncultured Oscillospiraceae bacterium | reverse complement strand
ATCTATGTTATGTGCGCCGAACTTGCGCACCGGTCCTTTTCGTTCCATTTCCCGTCGGAACGGAGGGACGGTCCTTTCCGTTCCATTTCCCGTGGAACGGAGGGACGGTCCTTTCCGTTCCGTTTTCCGTTATTCCGCGGAACAGAGGGGCAGTCCTTTTCGTTCCGTTTTCCGTTATTCCGCGGAACAGAGGGGCAGTCCTTTTCGTTCCATCTTCCGTTCTTTCGTCTGGAACGGAGGAGCGGTCCTTTCGTTCCACCCTCCGTTCTTTCGTCGAAAACATACATAACCGGATTATATTTCGCCACCGGGATCCCCGAATCCTGCCAAACGGAAAAAAGTCAAAGCCGTCCTCTGTCGAAGAAAAAGGGGCGGCTTGTGAACGTTATAACGAGATATAATTTGTTAACGTTATAATAGGATATGATTTGTAAATGTTATAACGAGATTGTATTCTCCCGCAATCTATGATAGGATTCCGGGGAGGAGGCGCATTCCATGAATCTGATTTCCGCACTATCCCTGTTTTCCATCATCATCCTGATCTACTGGGTCATCACGGAATTTTTCACCATTCTCTTCCGCTTCACCGGTCTGCCGGATGAGCGGGCCCGGTTTCAGATCATCTCCCTGCTCACCGGGTGCGGCTATACGACGAAGGAAAGCGAAATGTTCATTTCTACCCGTCGGCGCAGGACCCTGGCCCGGATCACCATGATGTTCGGCTATGTGTTCAACATCACCATCATGTCCGCCTTCATCAATGTGTTTCTCTCCCTGAAGGCGAACCAGGTGGAGGATTATCTGTTTGCCATTCTGATTCCCCTGGGGGTCATCACCGTCATCCTGATCTTCATGCGGGTTCCGAAGATCCGCTCCTGGGGAGACGGTCTTCTCCTGAAGCTGGCCGACCGGCTGGTGGATCGGGAAGCCTCCTTCAACGCTGTAATGCCTCTGGATTATATCGGTGCCGATTCCATCGCCCTGGTCACCCTGCATCACATTCCGGAGCAGTATCTGGGCGTTCCCCTGGCCCGCATGGGGCTGAAAACGGATACGGGGATCCTGGTGATGCTGGTAGAGCGTCCGGGGGAAAAGGCCACAGCTGCCGGAGCGGACACCGTTTTCGTCCCCGGAGACAAAATTACCGTCTTCGGGGATTACGCCACCATCTGCAAAACCTTTCATGCCCGGGAGCGGCTGGCAGGCGACTGACCGGCTCTCTCCTTCTTCCGCTGGAACGGGACGGAACGAAGGGAGGGCCTTTTCGTTCCACCTGCCGGAATCATACAACAGCATATTCCGGAAATCGTAATCAGATTCTTTAAAACCTGTAGAACGGCGCTTATCCCGAGCACCGTCCTTTTACTTCGGAACGGAGGGACGGTCCTTTTCGTTCCATTTTCCCGTCATTCTGCTGAAAAGTACTATGGAAATCGCCTCCATGGAATACAATGTATTGCATGGAGGCGATTCTATCAACAAATTAATTATGGCAGCCACGGGAGTCTTTACGCTTCCAGCTCCTCGAACCGGCGGCACCAGACGTATTTGCTGATGGCGCTTTCGCAGGCGCCGGCGCAGTAAGTGTTCAGCAGATCCCGGATATAGGGAGGCAGGAACTGGTTATACTTGACCTCCAGAATCATGACGTTTTCGTCAAAGGGCGGCACGGTGGGCACATAGGGATCGAACAGATCCTTGCTCAGCATGCCCGTGCGCAGCTGCTTATCGAAGGTGATGCGCACTTCCTCCGCGGGATGCAGATAGGCTTCCCGCACGTAGTCCACCAGCACGACCGGCCGCAGCAGGTTCACCGTCATCTCCCGGTACATGTCGTTCAGCAGGCCGCTGCGGGTGGTTTCCAGCCCCGTGGGATCCCCGCCCATCAGCTGCTCGCACAGCAGCTTCGGAATGCTCTGGCTCCGCTTGGAGATCAGGCTGCCGATCTTGGATTTGCACTCCAGCTTGATGACCTTATCCGAAAAGTTATAGATCCGGATCCGGTACTTATCCCGGTTGGGGTTCCCGTCGATCTTATCGTACAGGGCGGAATTGAACACCGTATCGAAATACAGGCTGCGAATATGGTATTCGTTGTATTCGTCCCCGTTGGGATCCCGCTGCAGCGTCTGGTCCAGAATGCCGCTGAGCACATAGTACTGCATCTCGTTGATGAAATACTTCAGCTCATGCCGCAGGGGCAGCGTATTCATGGCCACCGCTTACGCCCCCGCTTCCGTCTGGCAGGACACCAGGGTGGCGTCGTGGACGCCCTCCAGGTTCAGCACCGCCGCCACCAGGTCCTGCTTGCTGTCCAGTCGGACCTCCACCGTCATCTCCGCGCCGGCCCGGGTCACGGTCTTGGAGCGGAGCTTCCGCTGCTTCACCGTCCGCCGCAGCAGCTGGGTGATCTCCTGCTCCGCGTAGTCGTCATAGTGAACCACCAGCAGGTAGCCGTTGGCCTTGCTGAAGTGCAGGAAGGACAGGAGGAACAGGATGGCGCTGATCACCAGCACCACCATCAAGGCGTGAACGTACAACTCCGCCCCCAGCAGGATGCCCATGGTCAGGGCCCAGAACATATAGGCCGTATCCATGGGATCCTTCACCGCCGTCCGGAAACGGACGATACTCAGGGCGCCGACCATGCCCATGGACAGGGCGATATCGCTCTTGATGCACATGACCACCGGGGTGGTGATCAGGGTCAGCATCATCAGGGTCAGGGCGAAGGTGGGGCTGTAAAGCACGCCCCGGTAGCACCGCTTATACACGAAGGCGATAATCAGCCCTACCAGGCATCCCATCAGCAGGCCGATCAGGATTTTCAGGGGGGTCAGGCTGACGAACTGGTTGGTAAAGTATTCGCTCAGGCTGATGTCGTTCTTCAGCAGGCTGCTGACGCTGGTGTTGGCCACGGTTTCCATCTTCTGTCTTTCCTCCTATTTGGAACGGAGGGACGGTCCTTTTCGTTCCACTGGAACGGAGTGGAACGGAGGGACGGTCCTTTTCGTTCCGTTTTTCTCCGTTGGAACGGAGGGACGGTCCTTTTCGTTCCGTTTTCTCCTCCGTTAAATCGCGTCCGCGGGCATATCGGGCTTTGGTCCGAAGTTCATTTCCATCTGGGCGTCGGTCTGCTCAAAGGCCGCCTGCACCATCTCCCACAGCAGGGTGGGACGCTTCTTGATCACGTTCCGCAGCCGGTCCACCCGCTTTTCCCAGTAGCGGTAGGCGCCGTCCACGGTGGTGGGCACGTCGCTGATGACCATCTTGTCGTTTTCCTCGCCCCAGCGGGCCCAGTGGAGCTCCATTTCCGGGGTAATCTCCTCCACCATCGGCTCCAGCACCTCCAGCATCCGCTCCGTGGTCAGGTGCTGGAAGATTTCGCCCAGCTTGGCCAGGAACATCTGCTTATATTCCGGAACGCTCAGCAGCTTCCGGAAGATGGTATTGTCGATCTTCTGGTCGCCCATGCCGCTTTCCTTGGTATAGCTCCGGGGGCTGTTGAAGTTGGACATGAACAGCCCGTAATCCGCGTCATACCAGATCCAGCGCCATTTGCTGTCCGTCCCCTTCAGCCGGTAGTACCGGGTGTTACCGATATCGCTGTTGCCCACGAACATCTCGAAGGCCATATATTCGAACAGATTATCTACATCCACGTTATCCAGGATGTACTGCAGGTCTTCCTCGTTCTTCGCGGGATTCCCGGCCTTGATCTTCTTGACCATGGCCTTGTATTCCTTGTTGCTGCCGTATTTCACGGCGCCGCTGGCCTGAAGGATGTCAAAGCGGTCCGCGTCGTCGAGGGTCAGGCCCTCATGCTGGGCCACGAAATACTTGTCCACCCGCTCCCGCAGGTTCATGTGGCCCCAGTAGACTCCGTTCAGGTATACCGCCACCGGCCGCCAGGCCTGATGCATCACCGTGGCCCCGCAGTCGTCCAGCAGCCGGCTCTCAAAGCCGTCCAGCAGCCGGGTCCACATGGAATCGTTTCCGCTATTGCGCAGCACGAAGCTCTTGTATTCCGTGTATTCCCGGTCCGGGAAGAGCGAGGCGGCAAAGGTCTTGGCCCCGTATTTGCTCTTGGCCCGGAATTTCATGCTTTTCTGGGGCATGTCCAGACTGAAGTCGCCCATGAGGCTGAACTGGGCGTCCTGATTCAGCACCGTGGTTCCGTCGGTATCGTACATCTCCACATGCACCGGGAACCGGGCGCCGCTGTTCTTCACCTTCCGGTAGGTGGAATTCTTGAAGGGCAGCTTGCCCGCCGCTTCCTTGATGATGTTTCCGTCCGCCAGCATGCCATTCACCGGATCCCAGAGATTCTTCGGATCGCTGGACAGGGATATCACCGGCAGGCTGTGATAGGTATTGATCAGCCAGGTGCCGGTCACGGTTTCGCTGGGCTGAATCTCCGGATTCGGGCTGAAGGCCCTGGCCCGCAGCACACTGGTAAAGTTCATCTCCAGCCGCTCCCCGTTATAGGGCGTGGAGGCGGTGGTCGGCTCGGAGCCGTCGGAGGTGTAATAGACCTGGGTATCCGCCGGCACGTTGATCTCTACGTACACCGTGGAATAATACAGCCCCGGCGCCACCGTGAAGGATGGCTCGCTCGCGTATCCCGCAAAGCCCTGTCCGTTCTGCTGAAAGGGGGTGGGCGTCTCATAATAAAAAAAGCCCGACATCCCCAGGGTCCGGCCATAGGATATATCGGTCCGCTGGGTCGGCAGAATCACCTTATCCAGGATGCGGCCCTCCGGATCCGCCAGCACCAGGGTTTCGCAGGCCGTCCGGTTAATTTTGAATGAGGCCCGCAGGGTGCCCGTGTCGGTGGAGCCCATTGTGCCGTCGCACAGGATCACCTTATATTCCCCCGGA
>CAZMFY010000195.1:0-4900 GCA_964565635.1 uncultured Oscillospiraceae bacterium | reverse complement strand
TATTCGGATGCGGCAGCCCCGCGGGCGATTCTGTCGCGAAAACGATCTCCGCCGGCTTCGGTGAAAGAACCTCCTTCAGCACCCGATCCGTCCCATGCCCCTTTCCGGTTTTGCTCAGGGATTCATAAAGAATCACCCGATAGCTTTCCGCGTCAGGATGCCTGTTTTTAAACAGGCTTGCCGCTCTTTCCGGTCCGATCGTGTGGGAACTGGACGGTCCCTTCCCGATCTTGAATATTTCCCGGATGGATTTCATGGCGTTTCTCCTCCTCATTCAGCCTATTTCGCTTCGCCGTTCCCGCCGTGGGATACGCGTTTCCTCCGCAGCCGCCAGGGCTTACGCTTTGCTTCCGTTCCCTCAGGGTCTTCAGATACGCCTTTTGCCCGGGCGTGATGCGGAAGCTTTCCAGACTTTTCTGGATGGCTTTGTTTTTTGACGCATTTTGCCGTTTCTTTTCGTTTTCTGCCGCCGGATCAATGGGTGTCCGCACTTTGTGCACGGCAGGAAAGAATGCATTCCTCGATGCTGGCCGCCCGCCGGAGCAGTCTCCTGCGCCGGGTGTCTCCCTCATAGGGCCATTCCATCAGCTTTTTGATTCTTCCCAGGGCGATTGTCGGATGGAATCTTTCCGCCCATCCATCGTATAACGCCATATACCAGGCGGCAAGTTCTTCTTCACTGGCCTCCGGTCCGCCCCGCAGCCGGCGGCCGAGCGCCGGATCAGCCAGAAATCCCCGGCCAATCATCACTGCTTCCGTTTCCGGGCAGCGATTCAAAAGCTGCGCCACATCCTCCGGAGTTCTCAGGTCTCCATTATACACAGGATGGGGGATTCCTTTCCAGACGGCCTGCTCAAACGCCTCCGGATGGATTCCGCCAGTATACTGTTCCTTCATCGTCCGAACATGAATGGTGATATGTCCGAAAGGATAATCTCCCAGAATGTCCAGAATTCTTTCCCACTCTTCCGCCTGTTCAAACCCGATCCGCGTTTTGACGGAAAGCGTCAGCGGAAGCTCCCGGGAAAAAACGGCATCCAGAAAGGACCGCAGGTATCCGGGATCCTTCAGCAGGCCGCTGCCGCGGCCCCGCTTTGTTACGGTCGGCGATGGGCACCCCAGATTCAGGTCTGCGCACCCGTACCCAAGCCCCTGAATATATTGCATCCAGGCGTGAAGCTGTTCCGGATCCCTGGTCAGCGCCTGCGGAAGCACATCGATGCCTCTGTTTTCTTCAGGGTCGACATCCCTTTTTTCCCGGGTCATCAGCGTCATGGCCTGCGTCAGCTTATGAAACGGAAGACCGTATACATCCGCACCGCCGAACATTTTCCGGTGTACCCGACGGAAAACGCCGTCCGTAATTCCTTCCATGGGTGCAAAATAGATGATCATAAAGTTCCTTTCGGCAATTGCAAGGAGAAGAACCGCGTAAACCGTGATTCTTCTTCATGGTTTCCCTTCGATACATTATTCGTGCAGTTCACGTTCTTTTTCAAGTGATTCCTTTTTTCCGTGGATCCGCCCCAGGCCGTACATCAGGAGCGTCGCGCACAACAGGTTCACCCATCCAAAGCGGGTATAAGGATTGAATGAGTTAACCAGGCCGATCAGCAGGTTGGCGCCGCCGATGGCGAGCAGGACCTTGCCGATCCGGTCCAGATGAGAGATCTTGGAATCAATATCGGAATACAGGTCAAAGACCCCATCCTCTGTCTTCTTGCGGAAATAAATCCACATCACCATTCGGCCGATATATTCCGCGCCGGTTTCTTCCATGAATTTTACATACTGATCGTCATAGGGGTGCATTTCCGTACGGATTGTATAGGTCCCGGGTTCGCACCTGGTAAAGGTATACTTGCAGAATCCAACCGTCTCCAGCACCCACCCGTCGGCAGCCATTTCGTTCAGCCATTTTTCTTCATCTTCAAACTGCCAGACCCAGAACCATTTGGTCATTGTTTTTCTTTCCATCTCACAATTCCTCCCCAAGAATCATTTCACCGTTCTGCGCCAGTTCCTTCAGGCGCTTCACTTCATTGACCAGGATTTCTCTTCCTTTATCCGTCAGCTGGTATTCCTTCCGGCGGCTGTCCTCATCGGCGGCCTTCAAAACGATCCATCCCTTATCACAAAGCGTGTTCAGCGCACCGTACAGTGTTCCGGCCGCAAGTCGCACCCTCCCGCCGGACAGTTCTTCAGTCTGCTGCATAATCCCGTATCCATGCCGCGGCTTATGCAGTGACAGTAAGATATAGTACGTTGCTTCAGTTAATGCGGGAACTCCCGGCATCTTCATACACCTCCATCGCTTTTTGTTATATCGTATTCCGATATAACGTGTATACATTCTATCGCCTCCCGATATATTTGTCAATACCCGGAGTCAAAAAAAATGTCAGAGCGAGCTCTGACAATCCGGTCACCGTCAAAAAAACAAGCAAACCGTACTGTTGGTTCTATTGTTTCAGCGTCTGAATTTCCCGGGCGAGTTCAAGATACTCCTGCTGGGGCCGGTCTTTCCCTCCTGATGAATGCAGCCTCCAAACGGCACCACAAAATTTCCCTCTTCGTTCGCGTCGAAGTGGCTCTGCGACCGAATATCAGTTGCGAATTCTCATCAGTCTGTAAATACCATCCTTTCCTGAACTGCTTTTTTTCAGAGAAGCACATCCCTGTGTCAAGCCTCTCTTCGGATCCGCTTACGCTTCCTTCAGGACCGACCAAGCCGCAGTCAGCCGTTCGGGCGTCCATTGTGCGTTTGCGGGGCTGGTGGAGGGCAGGCACTCCGCCTTTCGGCCTGTCATCGGTTCGATCAGCCGGGTATAAATCTCGTGGGACTTTCTCCCGTTGCAATAGATCCGTTCAATGGGCGCAGCCTCCAGCATGGCTTGCAGATCATTCGGGAGAACACAGCGAAGGCTTGCGTCGGCGGATCCGGTCACCTCACAGAAAGCAACCGAATCCCACAGGGCCAGGTGTCTTTCCAGAATCAGCTGCTTCTTTTCGGGAATGGTTTCGGGAACCTTTTCTCCGAATACGGAGGCGATCACCTTCCAGAAGCGATTCTGAGGATGCCCGTAGAAAAACAGATTCTCCCGGGATTTCACGGAGGGGAAAGAGCCCAGGATCAGCGTACGGCTGTGTTTATCAAAAAGCGGTGGAAAGGGATGCGCGGTTACGCAGCTCAGATCCTTTTCCAGGCAAAGAAAATGCTGATTGTACAGGTCGCATTCACCCACCTGATCAAAGCGAAAAAAGCCATAGGTCCGAATCGCGGGAATGTTCTTCCCATTGACCAGCAGGTGAATGCTGCGGTACCCGCGATCCTTCAGCACCTGCATCACCCCGGCTACGGCCCGGCGGCCCAATCCCTGATGCTGCCGGAGCGGATGTACCGCCAGCCGGGCAATCTCTCCGGCGGGAGCAAGGCGCGTGCTCCAGCACGGAAGCCGGTCCACCTCTTCGTCCCGCTCAATGGAAACCGCGGCGAGAATACAGCCGGCCTGATCCCTGATGACAAACAGCGCATCATGCGCCAGATCCTCATCCACATTTTCCGGGGTCGGATAGTCCGCGGTCCAGAAGCAGTATTCCCTTCCTTTCTGAAGCGTATACAGGCGCACCAGCTCTTCCCGGTCCCGCGCTGCAGCGGGTTCGAACTGAAACATCTTTTTCTCCTTCATGGATTATTCTTCTGAGGGTTGTTCCCGCGCGGGCTGTACGTCTTTACCCGTCTTCGTTTTTGCTGCATTTTCCGCAATCGCTGCACCCGTTGCAGAGCATTTTCATGGAACACTCCTCGCAGCGCTGCCGAAAATGAGGAACATACAGCTCCTTCTCTGGAATCGGAAGGCCCCAGCTGTCCTTCAGATTAAAAACCATTTTTTTGCCCTGGTAATTCATGCCGGACCGTAACGCCTGCCGGGTCTGTTCCCGTTTGCCCGGGATCGTATACTTCCTTCCGTCCTTGATGAATACCGTTCCGGTTTCCAGAAAGCAGAATGTGATATCCCGGGAGACACATTCTTCCCGCAGCGCCTGTACCCAGGCAAAATCACAGCAGCGGGTTCCGCCGTAGTTTTCCCCGCCGCACGCGACCTGCTCAATCTGTCCGCTGTCCAGATAAGGCCCGATCCGGATCGGCCCCAGGAGCGGCGCGCAGTTCAACCCCTTGTGCCGGAAAGGAAGCTCCAGGAGCAGCGGGATCCGTTCATCCGCGCGTTCCTGATTTTCACAGGTGACATTGAAAAAGATGTTGTCCCACCCGTTTCCCCAGTCCTCCGGGAGGCACTGGCTTACCCGCTGCGGCCGCTTTGTCAGCAGGTAAAAAATCACATCGCTCCGCTGACGCATGATATCCCAGGCTTCCGGCCGCCAGGGATCCGCTTCCTCCAGAAAGAAATCGGATGTCATGCAGACGCTGATCATCTCGCCGCTCCGGATTTTGTATCGCCCGGCTTTGTCTTTCGACAGGGGATATCGTGCTCCTGACGTACGATAAATACGAGCTCCGTCCTGATCCCTCATCCTGTCGAGATAGTACATATAGCAGTTCAGGCAGCCTTCGCTGCAGCGAACGCATCCGTGCCACGGGTTCCAGATACTGTGCATGATTCCTCCATAGATAGGGCCCTGAAGATACACGAAAGCCGCCCGGAGATGCGCGGAAGATTTGTTCCGTTTCGTCGATCCCGGTTTCATCCAGATCGATGTTTTCCAAAAATGAATTTCGACATTCCGTCAGGCATGTGCGTATTATATCCTCTGCCCTCTTTCAAATCAATTCCGTCCTGTCCCTGTTCCGGATGCTGTTGCATTAAATGTTTCTGCCCTGGTACTGATCGGATACTCTCTCCGGATAGCCGCCCGTAAGCCAAGACAGAGTCCATGATTC